>JBGOVD010000137.1:0-6011 GCA_041477935.1 Dissulfurispiraceae bacterium
GA
Source organism: Dissulfurispiraceae bacterium (assembly GCA_041477935.1). GTDB lineage: Bacteria > Nitrospirota > Thermodesulfovibrionia > Thermodesulfovibrionales > Dissulfurispiraceae > Fen-1308. Next base: position 3 of record JBGOVD010000137.1, read on the forward strand.
TTATCTACGTGTTACTCACCCGTGCGCCACTAATTTACTAATGTATTGCTACATCAATAAACCCGTTCGACTTGCATGTGTTAGGCACGCCGCCAGCGTTCGTTCTGAGCCATGATCAAACTCTCAAAATTTTTTCTGGCTATACTTATAAACTTGAATAAATTGGACCTGCCTCTAGTTTTCAAAGAACAAAAAACCCCTACAGCACCACTGCTCTACTCGTTGAGGGGATTTCCAAGCGGTTCCAGGTGAGATTTCGGCAACCCTCTTTGACAAAAAATCAAGAGGTAATGCACATCAAATCTTCCGATTGAACCTTTCTCTTGTGTTCACCTCAGCAACAGAAGCCTTCGGTACTGCAGAGAAAATCAAACTTCAAAGATCAACTAACAACAAGTCTAGAATAGCAGGTTTGGTGATTGTTGTCAACATATTTTACATATCCTTGTAATATAACCATAATTAACTTCGCTATTGCGGGTCGGCCATTCAGAAAGCGCTAATCGTGCTGATTCAAAAGAGCAGCGTCTGCCCTTTGATCTTCTTTCTTTCGACCTCTTCGAATATTCGCACCTTCCCATATTCACCGTCAAATCCGGGCGCTATGTTCACCTTCCCCGCCCTCATCCGGGCAATCGCTTCCCGCAGATACGGAGAGACAGCTTCCTCTATGTCAGACAAAGGGATGTCGATAAGTATTCCTAATTCGCTGCCAAGCACTGCCAGCATTCGTTGATAAACATTATTTACAGCCTTGCTGCTGACGCCGACCTGTAAGGCTTCGGAGATGATCTCCGATAAAGGAATAATTGATCGAAACGGTCGGGCACTTTTGGGCTTGGTACCCTCTGCCCTGTCGGCAAGCTCATCCACACGGTGCATCACGCCGACAGTCACCCTTTTGCCGCACATCGGGCAGAGATAATCATGCTTTTTTGTCTCTTCCGGAGTAAGGCTGACTCCGCAAAGCCTGTGTCCGTCGTAGTGATACTTGCCTTCTTCAGGAAAAAATTCTATCGTACCAGCAAATCCCTTTCCTGATCGAAGAGCTTCCATGATCGCAGGATACGAAACATCAGTATCGAAAATATTTGCCTCGCGCCCCATCTTGGCTGGAGAATGAGCGTCGGAATTAGAGATAAGGGTGGTCCCATCGAGGGATGAAAGCCGCCAGTTCATGGCCGGATCGGAGGAAAGCCCTGTTTCAATGGCATATATGTTCGGGGCAAGTTCCCCAAAACAGTCGTAGAGTGAATCAAAGCCCGAGACCGCGCCGAAGACCGAAAAATGCGGTGTCCAGGCATGGGCAGGAACGAGCATCGCGTCAGGCGAGGTATCGAGCACTATCTTTAGAAGTTCCTTTGCGTCAAGCCCCAGAATCGGCCTGCCGTCGGAATTGAGATTCCCAATCTTTGCAAGGGCGATGCTCAATTTCGCGGCGCTCGAAAAATCCGGGACAAAAACGAGACAATGAACCTTACGGGTTTTCTTATCCTTACTATAGATACAACTAATCTCGGTGGTCAGCAGAAACGAGACTTCGCCGCTGCATAATGCAGGCACATCGACATTTTGATATGCCTTCTTGAGCTTAAAGAGACCGTTACCGAGGGGTTCGAGCTTGTCATTGAGCTCTTTGAACCATTTCGGGTGGGTGTAGTCTCCGGTCCCAACCACCGAAATACCCTTGAGCTGTGCCCATTTCCAGATGTTTTCCGGCGTCATGTCGCCGCTCGTTGCCCGCGAGTATTTTGAATGGATATGCAGATCGGCCATAAAACGCATCGGGAATTATACCATGAGCTTCAATCCCTGTGTTGCTGGGGTTAAGATGTTGTTGACAGTAGCTGATATATGAGCTATGGTTTAATTATCTGCAGTAAAGTTTGCACTGAGGAGGGGGAGTTATGGACCGCAGGGAATTCCTAAAAACGGCTGCGATAGCCGGAATCGGGTTTTCAATTCCAGCATCTTTGGATATTCTGGCCGGCACTTGTGAGGCCGCCGCAAAGTCCGACCTAGTTGCAGCCAAAGGGCCGGATCCTGCAAAGATCACGCGGGCAGCGATCGATGCCTTGGGAGGCATGAAGAAATTCATCTCGAAAGGCGATGTAGTAGTAATAAAACCTAACATCGGATGGGACCGCCTTCCGGAGCAGGCTGCAAATACAAACCCTGAAGTAGTGGCGACCCTGGTGCGGATGTGCCTGGAGGCCGGAGCCAGGAAGGTAAAAGTCTTCGACCGTCCCGTGAACGATCCGCGCAGATGCTATGTGCAGAGCGGCATCCATCAGGCGGTGACAACCGCAGGCGCGGAAATGAACTATATCGATGAGCGCAGGTTCAGGGAAACAAAGATCAATGGTCTGGTGCTAAAGACATGGCCGCTTTATGAAGATATCCTAAATGCCGACAAGATCATCAATGTGCCGATCGCCAAACACCATAGCCTCTCCAAGCTGACCATGTCGATGAAAAACTGGATGGGCGTTATGGGCGGCTCGCGGTCACATATCCACCAGCGCATCGATGAGTGTCTTGTCGATCTCTCTCTTGCCATAAAGCCGACGCTTACAGTGCTGGATGCGGTACGCATCCTGGTCCGTAACGGCCCACAAGGGGGAAATCTGGCGGATGTAAAAAGACTTGATACCGTTATCGCGGGAACTGACCAGGTGGCGATAGACTCTTACGGCGCAACGCTGTTCGGCATGAAGGGAAGCGACCTGGGGTATTTAAGGATAGCGGACCAGAGGGGCATGGGGACCATGGATCTTTCCAAGGTGAAAATAAAGAAGATTACCGCATGATCCGATGAAACGGCTTCGATTGGTTTCGCAGGGACTTTTTCTTCTGCTCTTTTTCTTCCTCTTTCTACAGACGGAATCGAAAGGGGTAGACGAACTCGGCTATCCTGTCCGGCTGTTTCTCGATTTCGATCCGCTCATCCTGATCACAACCCTCTTTTCAGCTCACACCGCTGCCATCGCATTTTATCTTTCCCTGGTGATGATAGTCGTCACCGTAATATTCGGAAGGGTATTCTGCGGCTGGGCCTGCCCTCTCGGGACACTGCATAACATTGTCGGCTATTTCAAAAAAAACCGTTCACGGTCAGTCCGGGCTGATTGGCATCGCTTCAAATATTATTTACTCATCATCCTGGTCGTCTCCTCTCTTTTCACCCTTCAATTGGTCGGTGTCATGGACCCGCTTTCTCTCCTGATCAGATCTTTTTCGCTGAGCGTCTATCCGCTCTTCAATTACGGGATACGGGCATTCTTCGATTCGATCTATGCTTTGAACGCCAAATCCATTTCCGATGTATCCGAAAGTATATACTCGCTGCTCAAGAAAAGCTTACTCTCATTCGACCAGCCATTCTATCGGCAGAATATTCTAATCGGTCTGATCTTCTTCGGCATTCTCGCCCTGAACCTTTACGAAAAACGGTTTTGGTGCAAATACCTCTGTCCGCTCGGCGCCCTCCTGGGAGTGCTTTCCAGATATGCCTTTCTGAAGAGGTCGGTGAGCGAGGGCTGCACCTCATGCGGCATGTGCACACGGGAATGCCAGGGTAATGCCTTGTCGGACGATGCAGCGGTTTGGCTGCAGACCGAGTGCATCGCCTGCCGGAACTGTGACGATATATGCCCGCAAAGTGCGATTAAATTCGGATTCGGCAAACGTGGCACTTCCGCAACGCTGGATCTGGGCAGACGGAGAGTCGTGACAGCAGCGGCCGCCGGACTTATCACAGTACCATTAATTCGCTCCACGCCTTTTTCAAAGAAAGGATTCGTCGATCAGTCGCTGATACGCCCTCCGGGGTCCCTCGAAGAGCCTGAGTTTCTGAAAAGGTGCGTCAAGTGCGGAGAATGCATGAAGGTCTGCATCACAAACGGCCTGCAGCCGACACTCCTTGAAGCCGGCCTCGAAGGGATATGGTCGCCGGTCCTGGTCCCCCGGCTTGGCTATTGCGAGTTCAGATGCACCCTTTGCGGCCAGGTCTGTCCGACCGGGGCCATCAGGAAGCTGCCGCTGGAGGAAAAGATGAAGGTGAAGATCGGAACAGCCCTGATCGACAAGGGGCGTTGCCTGCCTTACGCACATGCTACTCCATGCATTGTCTGTGAAGAGGTCTGTCCTACTCCTAAAAAGGCGATATGGTTCGAGCAAACGACTGCTCTGGACAGGAACGGCAAAGAGGTCCCCGTTAAACAACCCCGGATAGACCTTGATCTCTGTATTGGATGCGGTATCTGCGAGACAAAATGCCCGGTCCGCGGTTATCCTGCTATATATGTGATCAGCACAGGGGAGAGCCGGTCGCAGGAGAATCGACTGCTGCTTTGATGTTCTGCGCTTTTGCAAGTTGTTGCGCGGCGCACTATAATAAATCAAGTAATTGGGGAGATGGACCATGAGTATAAACCAGACATCTGATAATGAGCTGCCCGCTTCACCTGAAAAATCAGACGTACCTCTTCAGACACCGCAGATTCTCGCCGAAATGAAACAAAAGCTCTTGCATCTCGAACAACTTGTAGAGCAACGCACCGCCGAGCTAAAAAAAACGAATTCCATACTGCAGAAAGAGCTCTCCGAGAAGAATATTTTGGAAGAAGAGCTCTTAAGATCAAAACAACTCGAATCAGTAGGCGTGCTGGCCGGAGGGATCGCTCATGATTTCAATAATCTGCTTACTGCAATTTCGGGCAACGTATCGCTGGCGAAGATGTATCTTTCCACCAGCGATAAGGCATACAGCCTCCTCGATAAGGCAGAACATATATCCGTCCGGGCAGGTGATCTGACGCGCCAGCTCGTGTCCCTTTCCAGAGGGGGTGATCCTGTAAAGAGGCCTGCTGCAATAGGCGACCTCATAAAAAAGGCTGCCCTCTTTTCCCTGAGCGGATCTAATGTGCGGTGCGAGTTCGATATTTCACAGGGTCTCCTGCCGGTCCTCTGTGACGAAGGCCGGATCCGGCAGGTCGTTCATAACATTGTCCTGAACGCCCGTGATGCAATGCCGGATGGAGGAGTACTGACAATAGCTGCTGCCACTATGGATGTTACCGGGAGTCTGGGCCTGCCTCTGTCGGAAAGAGAATATGTAGTCATCACCATAACAGACCACGGAGCCGGGATTCCGGAAAGGAATCTGCACAGGATATTCGAACCGTCTTTTACGACTAAAGAGACATGGAACAAGAAAGGAGTGGGCCTCGGGCTTTCGATATGTCATTCAATAATCCAGGCACATGAAGGGCATATCGCAGTCCGGTCGAAGCCGGGCGAAGGGACGACCTTTATTATCTACCTGCCGATTGTGAAGTTCAAAAAGACAACAGCGCAGACCTCGGCGGATGTCCCGCCCACAGGCCGTTCCCGTGTTCTCATTATGGATGACGAGGATGCGGTCAGAACGATAGCAGCCGAGATGCTTCGGCATATAGGCTGCTACGTTGAGTCCGCCCGCGACGGAGCAGAGGCTATCGGCCTTTTCAAAAAGGCGTTGACGACGGGTAATCCTTTTGATGTCGTGATCCTTGACCTGACAGTTGCCGGCGGCATGGGAGGGGAAGAGACTATCAAAAAGCTGATCGAAATCGATCCCAATGTTAAGGCGATCGTATCAAGCGGGTATTCGAATGACCCGGTTATGTCGGGCTATAGCAGTTTCGGCTTCAGTGGGGTCCTGGCAAAACCTTTCAATATCAGCGACCTGGGCAAGTCGGTCTCCAGCCTGAAAAACGCCGGGGGCTAACGCCCGGAATAGTTCCTGTTTAGAACCACCAGCTTCCGGCAAGCTATCGCAATTTGCGCAATGATCCCGCCGACTGTATCAATGCCGATATCAGCTAGAGAAGCTGTCCTTGTGTAAACGAAGGATTGATGGAACTCATCACTGAAAGCATATACCGCCGACACTAAGGCGGCAGAAACCGCCCATCGTAAAGACCATCGCTTGCTTGAAGGTCCGCGAAAGGCACGAAACAGAAGAAA
>JBGOVD010000324.1:0-3383 GCA_041477935.1 Dissulfurispiraceae bacterium
CTCCTGTCGCTCTCGATGGAGACGGAAATGCGGCTTGCAACCAAGAAGCGTGCCGATGAAGAAGCGATCAGGGTATTCGCAGAAAACCTCCGCCAGCTCCTGCTTGCGCCGCCACTCGGACAAAAGAGCGTTCTTGCGATCGATCCCGGTTTCCGTACAGGTTGTAAGGTGGTCTGCCTGGATCGGCAGGGGAAACTGCTGCACAACGACACGATCTTCATCCTGTCCGAAGGAGGGTCTGCAAAAGCGTCCGAAAAGATAGCCGACCTCTGCGCACGCTTCGACATTGAGGCGATAGCTATCGGCAACGGCACGGCAGGCCGTGAAACAGAGGCATTCATAAAGAAGCTAAACCTCCCCAGATCGATCATCGTCGTAATGGTCAATGAAAGCGGTGCATCTGTTTATTCAGCCTCTGAAACGGCGCGTGAAGAATTCCCCGACCATGACGTGACGGTCCGCGGGGCGGTATCTATCGGCCGGCGACTGATCGATCCACTGGCTGAGCTTGTAAAGATCGATGCGAAATCCATCGGAGTCGGCCAGTATCAGCATGATGTCGACCAGGGCATCCTGAGGCGAAGCCTCGACGATGTGGTCATGAGCTGCGTGAATGCAGTGGGTGTTGAGGTAAATACGGCAAGCAAGCAGCTGCTAATGTATGTCTCCGGTCTCGGGCCGCAACTTGCAGGCAACATCATACACTATAGAAATGAAAACGGCCCCTTCAGGTCCAGGGCGGGGCTTCGCAAGGTTCCCAAGCTCGGGCCTAAAGCGTTCGAGCAGTCGGCCGGCTTTCTGCGCATACGGAATGGCGAAAATCCTCTTGATGCAAGCTCGGTGCATCCGGAGAGCTATCACATCGTGGATGCGATGGCGAAAGATCTCGCTTGCTCAGTCAACGATCTTATGTTAAACGCCGGATTAAGAAGCCTGATCGATCACTCAAAGTATGTCACGGACCGTGTCGGACTCCCTACGCTCAACGACATATTGAAGGAACTTGCCAAGCCAGGCCGCGATCCCCGACAAGGCTTCGAGACCTTCAGCTTTGCGGATGGGGTCGAAAAGATGGATGACCTGCAAAACGGCATGAAGCTTCCGGGGATAGTTACAAACATTACCGCGTTCGGCGCCTTCGTAGATATCGGAGTTCATCAGGACGGGCTGGTGCATATAAGCCAGCTGGCGAACCGCTACGTGAAGGACCCTAATGAGGTGGTCAAGGTGCATCAAAAGGTCATGGTGACCGTGCTGGAAGTAGATTTAAAAAGAAAAAGAATAGCTCTTTCCCTGAAGGGGTAATTCAATCCGGGGAGTGAAATGTCGATTTTTGTCCTTGAATCAGACGGTTTTAGGCAGGGTGAAGCTGAACGTGCTCCCTTTTCCCAGCGTGCTATCGACCCAGATCTTTCCTCCATGCGCCTCGACGATCGTCTTGGCTATAGCTAAACCCAGTCCGGACCCTCTCTGCTCACCGTTCGCACGATAGAAGGCATCGAACAAAAAAGGGATATATTCGGCAGGGATTCCCGGACCGGTGTCTTCGACCTGTACCAGTATGTCGCGGCCCCTGTCGGCTATCCTGACGGTGACCGAGCCATCGGAGTCCGTATACTTTATCGCGTTATCCAGAAGATTGGTGATTACCCTGTTTATCATGTCCTTGTCGGCCGTGATCATCGGCAGGTCTTTCTCCAGCAATTCCAGCGATACCTTGAGGTTCTTATGGGCAGCCTTCACTTTCGATATCTCGATTTGCTTCTCTATAATCGGCACTATCCCGAATCTGCAAGGCACCGGGGAATATTCCTTCAGATCGACCCTGGCAAACTCCAGGAAATTAGTAGCCAGGTAATTTACGTTGTTAAGCTCGTCGAGCACCAAGGAAAGGTTCGACTGCATATCTTCGGTTTCGCCGGAAGAGATATCCGATAGAAGCTGTATCGAAGGGACTATCGAATTCTTCATATCGTGCGCCAGCATCGAAAGAAGGTTGTTTCTCTCCCTTTCCAGTTTAGATATCTCCTTGAGTCTGCCTTCAAGCTCGGCAAGCAGCTTATGCCGCTCTATGGAATACCGTATGGATTTCGACAATGAGACCGCGTCTACCCGCCCTTTTACCAGATAGTCCTGTGCGCCCTGGTGCACCGCATTCATTGCAAACTCTTCGTCAACGAGCCCTGTCAGCACGATTATGGGGGTATCCGGAGCATTGTCGCGGACCTTGCAAAACGTCTCGAAACCCTGGCTGTCAGGCAGGCCGAGGTCGGTAAGAATAACATCGAACCTCTCCTCTTCAAGATATTCAAGCGCAGATGATATCTTGTCTGCATGTCGCACATTGAGCCGAACACGGGCTTCCGACAACAGCTCCTGTATCAGTAATGCATCCGCCCGGTCGTCCTCAACCAGCAGAATCCTGATCAGATGATTTTGGCCTGCAGGCAGTTGATCTTCAATCTTTCTTTTCATCATTGCCCATTAATCTGCTTTTCTTATGTTCGTCGAATTCAGCCCTGGCCTTCTTCGCGCACTCCGGGCAGATGCCGTGTGTGAATGCGGCATTCGTATGCTCCATAATATATGTTTCGACTAACTTCCAGTAACCGTCATCGTCCCGCAGCTTTCTGCACCATGCGCAGATCGGTATCAGTCCCTTAAGTGTCTTGATTTCCCTGAGGCTGTTCTCCAGCTGCATCAATAGTTTTTTTCTCTCGATTGAATATAAGATTGAGCGAATCAGGAGATTGCCGTCGAAACTCCCTTTCACGAGATAATCCTGGGCGCCTTCCCGCACGGCCTTTATTGCCAGTTCCTCATCGAGAAGCCCGCTCAACACAATGACCGGTGTGTCAGGAGCATAACTTTGAACTGCGAATAACGTAGCCATTCCGGTACTGTCGGGAAGCTGAAGATCGGTCAGGATGATATCGAAAGGGCCGGCCTCCATCTGTTTGATGGCAGCCGATATTTTTCCTGAATGCACCATATCCACACGCATAGCTTTCGATTCAGACAGTATCTCACGAATAAAATAAAGATCGCCTGGATCGTCCTCTATCACGAGGACACTGATAGGCTGCCTGGGCTTCACCTCATCTCACCGGACATTAGGTCTGCTTATTCGAATCCGGAATGCATGATACACGAGGAAGTTTCACCACGGTGAACCAGAAGTCCTGGACAGTACCGACGATCTTGATGAACTCGTCCAGTCCGATAGGCTTTGTTATCCAGCAGTTGGCGCCCATCTCGTAACATTTCTGAATGTCCCAGGCGTCCTGCGAGGTAGTGAGCACTACGACAGGAATGCATTTGAGGGTTTCGTCGCTCTTGATCTCCTGAAGCACTGCGCGTCCGTCTTTTTTCGGCATATTCAG
>JBGOVD010000084.1:0-7440 GCA_041477935.1 Dissulfurispiraceae bacterium
ATTTTTCTTGTGCGAACGAGATCGAAACGGTCAATAAAAGAATAATGAACATAAGCAAACATGATTTTACCTTCTTCATCTCCCCTCCCCGGGCTTCCGGTTTGTCCAGATTAGTTCTATTTAACGGCTGAGAATTTGTATTCTTGGTGCCGGTCACCTGATCTTTATGCCCGCTAGTCTTTAAGCGGTATCGCGTCGGGATAGAATAGATGCGCTCCGTGCTTCGTATAATCTGCTATAACACCCTGTCCTTCGCGTGAGGTTATAAAAGCGATAAAGTCCATGGCTTCCCGGTATTTTGCATTGGGAAAGCGGTACGGGTTCACAGCGATCACGCTGTACTGATTTTTGAGCAGCGGGTCCCCCTTAAGAAGTACCTGGAGCTTGATTTTGGATTCATAGTTGAGGAATGTGCCCATATCCGAAAGGGTGTATGCCTTTTTCTTATTGGCGACGAGCAAGGTGTCTCCCATCTTGCTGCCGGTCTCGAAATACCATCCTTTTCCTTTCGGGTTGATTCCCGCATCGTCCCAAATGTCGAGCTCCTTAATGTTTGTGCCGGAATCGTCGCCTCTCGATACAAAGGGGGATGCCGTTTCTGCGATAAGCTCGAATGCCTCAGCGGCGCTGGCAGCGTTCTTGATTCCCGCGGGATCTTCAGAAGGGCCGAGGACGACGAATGAATTGTGCATCACATTCCTTCGGTTGATGCCGTAGCCCTCGGCTACGAACTTCTCTTCCCTGAACGGGTCATGCACAAAGAGCAGGTCAGCCTCCCCTTTTTTTGCCATCCGTATGGCCTTGCCGGTGCCGACGGCAACCACTTCGATGCTCAAATCATACTTCGTAGATTTCTCATATGCCGGAAGGAGCGTATCGAGAAGCCCGGAATTCAGGACACTGGTAGTTGATGCAATAACTAGGGTTCTTTTTTCCTTTACCATGCTTAAACATAAGCTGAGGCTGTCGTGCAAGTCAAACTCATTTCTTGCATTTCATGCATGAATTTATTTCATGCATAATTGACACGGCGCTGTAGACCCTTTAGAATAGGACGCATGGAAGATCACCGGCTTAAGGCCTTTTGTCTTGTATGCGAATTGAAGAGCTTCTCGAAAGCTGCCGCGGCGAAGTTCATGACTCAGTCCGCCATGAGCCATCTCATAAAGAACCTGGAAGAGGAACTCGGAGTCAAACTCCTGAACAGGCAAGGGAAAACGGTGCTTCCGACGGCAGCGGGAAAGACTTTCTACGTACACGCAAAAAAAATCCTCGATCAGTATAAATCTCTGGGGAATGCAGTCTACTCATCGGCAAATATAGTAAAGGGCCCATTATCCCTCGGCGCCACTACTACTATTTCGACCTATCTCTTGCCCCAGGTCTTTTACAGTTTCTCCCGAAAGCACGCCGAAGTGTCTATCGAGCTCACCGTCTCGAATACCGAGAAGATAATCAACGACCTCCGGGAAGGCAGGATCGAATTGGGCATCGTGGAAGGCAACCTGAAAAACCTTTCAGTCCATTCCGAGGTCATCGCGGAAGATGAGATTGTGATCATCGCGTCGGACGACAATCCGCTGACAGCCAACAAGGCTGTCGACCATCATGATCTTGTGAAGCAGGCATTCATAATGCCCGAGCCCGGGTCAGGCACACGTGAATTTATCGACGACTTCCTGCGCGGAATCGGCATGTCGCTCGAGAATATAAAGATTTCGATGATCCTCGGAAGCCCGGAGCTTATATTGCAGATGGTCAAATCGGGTGTGGGAATTTCCCTGGTTTCGAAATGGTCGGCCTTTCAGGCGCTGAAGGACGGATCTATCAAGCTTTTGCCCTTTTCCGGCAAACGCCTGCGCCGTAAGTTCTATCTCATTCACCTGGGAAAAGAGCCCTCGACCATAGCGGCAAAGGCCTTTGCCCAATTCATCAAAGAGTACCGCTTCTTCGCGCCTTTTTAGTCGTCGCGCTATGCTGCTGCGCCCTGGCACGACGATCCCTGGCCTGCCGTACAGCCGAAGCAGTGATCATCGAAGGTTATTTCTCTGTCGGCCAGCAGCGCCGGGTCGAAGTCCCGGACGTTTTGTGGATATTTGTCATTCAATGAAAGCCCGAGCATCTGGTTGAAATCACAATCATAGAGAGCGCCGTCCCATCCCACGTTGATCAGATAGCGGCACATTATCCTCTCCACGGCGGCAGCATTGAAGGAATTGCGGAGCCTCTCCATATAGCGGTCGAGCTGGTTTCTCTCGACAAGGAAACGACGGAAGCGTCCGATCGGCATGTTGGTAATTGTAAAAAGATTGTTGAATGAAACACCATAGCGCCTATCGAGTTCCCTCCGGTATTCCTCTTCCATCTTCCCCTGGCAGGGAGGGAAGAACATGCCCTGCGGGTTATGGACGAGATCGAGCTTAAGCCCGCCGGGGTTCACACCGAAGCCCAGATCGTTCAGCGTCCGCAGCGCGCGTATGCTCTTCTCGAATGCATGTTCACCACGCACCCGGTCGACGGTCTCACCCTGGTAATACGGCAGCGATGCTACCAGCTCAATTTCATGGTCCCTGTAAAAACGCGGCAGGTCTTCCATTCCGACCTCGGAAAAGATAGTCAGATTGCTTCTCACCATGACGTGACATCCGAGGGTCTTCGCTTCTTCGATCAAAAATCTGAGATGCGGATTGAACTCCGGCGCGCCGCCGGTAATGTCAAGCAGCTTTATGTCCGACCCGGCAAGGATGGCGATCACCGCCTTGACTGTATCGAGGTCCATCATCTCTTCCCTCAAAGGTCCGGCCTGGACATGGCAGTGCTTGCAGGTCATGTTGCATCTGTACCCGACATTGACCTGAAGGGTCTCTATCTTCGAAGCCCTTAGGGGATAACAGCCATGTTTATTGAGGGTCTCGATGAATTCCATGCTACATCGATATTTTATCCACGGTATTATGCGCCTGTATGGCGTGGACGAGTGATGCTCCGCCGCGGATCGCGGAAGCGACATGCACGGCTTCGGTGATGTGATCGAGATTCATTCCCTCTTCGAGACAGCTTTTTGTGTAGGCATCGATGCAATACGGACATTGGATCGCGTGGGCGACGGCGATCCCGATAAGGACCTTTTCCCTCTTGGAGAGAACGCCCTCCTGCAGCGAAGCACCATACCAATCCATGAATTTCTTGAACAAGTCGGGACAGTGCTTGCCGACTTCGCCGAAGCGCTCTAAATCATTGTCATTGTAATATTCACCCATTTATGCCTCCTGAGGCTGTAGCGGGATCGCCTCAAATAATAGGGGCGAACGGCTGTTCGCCCCTACCAGATTAAAGCGGAAGTCTTATTTTTTACGCTCGATATGGCATTTATCGCAGTCGGTTGCGGCAAAAGCTGTCTTCTCATTGTGGCAGACCCCGCAGAACTTGCCTTCATACATAGGATCCATCGTCATCTTTTTTGCGCCCTTTTTCATTGGCCAGATGGCGGTATGGCATTTGTTGCACTCGAATGCCTGCGTATGGAATCCGTGGCTGAATGTCACAGGAGCTGCGCCGGCGGGTTTATATACGATCGGGGCCTTGGGGAAAGGCACCTTTGCATGGCAATTTGAGCAGTCCGTGTAGGCGAATGCCTTCTTGCCGTTGTGGCAGGAGAAGCAGAGCTTTCCGGCAGCATGGTCCGCAAAGGATATTGTCGGCCCGTCTTTTTTCATTGGGAATAGCGCTGTATGACAGTCGTTGCAGCCTTGCATGGCAGTGTGGGTGGTATGCTCGAACTTGACGACGGAATCACCCTTGCCGAAGTCGATCGCGGTCTGAGGGTATAGGCCTTCGCCCTTTCTATGGCATGCCATGCAGTTTTCATCAGCCGGCGGACTAAGCTTTTCGGCCCGTTTCTTGGCGTGGCAGTCAAAACAGATCGGCATGCTTGTCCGGTAGCCGGTGATGCCGCTGTGGGAGATCCTGGCGTGGCAGTCGACGCAGTTGATCCCTTTTTCAAGATGCTTCTTGTGATGCGGGTCCACTTTAGTCGTTGGTCTTACCCCTTCTTCCACGATGTCGGGCAATCCCCGTTTCGTCCGGAATTCGGGGTTCTTTACGCTGTCCACAAGACGGAATGAGATACCGATGGACATGATACGTTCACTCCTGATTTTCTTGTTCATGGCATCCGAATGACAGAAAAGGCAGATGTCGTTCTTTACGAGCTGGGCGGCATATTTCGGATCTTTTGTGCTCATAAGGACATGCATCTTATGCTCAGGACCTTTAATGAACTCCCCATAGACATCATAAAGACCGCCCATCTTTGCTCGCATGTACCCAACAATTCCGGGAACGCCGTGGCAATCGAGACATTTCACTCCAGCCTTGGCATGTATAGATTTCTCCCACGTAGCGACTTCTCCCAAGGGGCCGGGTTTGTCAGACGGATGGCAATTCTTGCAAAAGGACGGGTCGCTGGAGAAATGCAGTGCCTCAACACTGATAAAGATAAAGAACGCTATTAGCGCAAGGATGATGAGTATTGTAAGCTTCGTGTTTTTTGCTACAAAGTTGCGCGCATTTTCTGCAAGCCTTTTTAACCACTGCATCATAAAACTAACCTCCATTGATAATTAAGCCAACCGCTTAATGATTAAAGCCGCCGCATCGGGTAGCCCTGCATATAATATTTCAGGAAACGCCAACATTATGATAGCAGTTTTCAGCTGACATTTCCCGCCGTTTTTTGGACTCTGTGTAAACTTTCCATATGGTATGTAAAAGTTACATAGTCTATAAGGCCTGTCGAAAAAGCGTCAAATAAAATATCTTTATAATTCAATTCTAATTTATTGAGTCGTTCCGTGGCATATGTCTTGCAATCTCATGTGAGATCACTTACAGGTTTCAGGGGATAGGTCTGCCGGCTGACAAGCTGCCCCCCTCCCAAAAAGCAGTTTCCCCTGAAACCTCCTTGCTTGATCTGGAAAAGGAAAAAGATAAATATGACCGCGAAGAAGATGCCGGACAAAGAGAAATTGATCAACACCCTCCGATTCCTTATCGACATCCATCCCATCAGGCCGTCGCGTGCCGTAAGTCTGACATTCATTTATATGGGATTACTCGAGCGCTATCCGGGTATCGTTTCATACAGTGAACTGGATACGATATCGAGACGCAAGAAGACCCCTGAGCAGATAGCCGAAGCCATCCTGCTCATCTGGCGGCCTCAACCCCCTGAAATGCAACCCAGCCATTGAATCCTACCTAATCCGGTAATTTTCCTTTGTGCGGCAGTAGAAGCACGCCGTCGCGTTTTAGGGCCGTCATTCTCCGGCTTGACCGGAGAATCCATTGGCATTGCAATATATAAACTTGGATTCCCGCCTTCGCGGGAATGACGAACAAATACCAATAATAGTGAAGCTTCGGGGCGTCTCTGAAGAGCATTTCACCGATTTCGATCCGCTGTGTTAATCTAATAACGTATGATGGATTTTCATGCGATAGCTCTTCAATCGGGCAGCAGCGGCAATTGCATTTATGTCGAGGCATCCGGAACGCGTCTCCTGTTCGATGCGGGCCTGAGCTGTATCGATACAGAGCGAAGGCTTGCCGCTTTCGGAAAGAACATGAAGGGAATAGATGCCCTGATTATTTCTCATGACCATGCCGATCATATCCGCCATGCAGGCGTACTGCAGCGCAAATACGGGTTGCCGCTTTATGTTACCCGCGATACTCTCGACGCCGCCCTCGCAAGACACAGACTCGGCCGTCTCGGCGAGGTTAGATATTTCAGTGCCGGCGAACCTGTCAGGCTTGGTGATGTCGAAATAAGGACGATCCCTACTCCTCATGACGGCGTCGACGGTGTTGTTTTTGTCGTAAACAGCGGAAGCAAGAGGCTCGGCATTATGACCGATCTCGGACATGTCTTCGAAGGACTCGAATCCGAAATCTCCTGCCTCGACGCTGTTTTCATCGAAAGCAACTATGATCCCGAGATGCTTGCGAAGGGGCCTTATCCGGCCTTTCTTAAACGCCGCATCCAGGGACCACGCGGGCATATATCGAACCGCGAGGCCGCAGAACTGCTATTGTCGGGCAAAAAACTGAAATGGGCCTGCCTTTCGCACCTTTCTCAGCATAACAACTATCCGGACCTTGCGATCAAGACTCACCGGGCCATCCTGCCCGGTTCGCTCACGTTGCATCTCGCCCACCGCACCCATCCGACCGATATTCTGACTGTCTGATCAAAAAAAAGAGGTCATCGCTGACCCCTTTAATACTTTTATAGTGCACCTGCACTATTTCTTGGTACCAGTTCAGCTGCCCTGAGAGGGTTTCTGTGCCTTCCCTTTCTCCGTATCCATTTTTGCGGCATCGTCTGACTGCTTATCTTTGTCCTGGTCTTTTGTTTTGTCCTTGTCCATCTGCTCTGTTTGAGTGCCGCCGGCACCCGGGTTGCTGCCGGTTCAGGATGCCCATGCATTGCCGGCGCCTGACAGTCCTGCACCCGTAATCAGGGTGGCTACTCCAAGACCGGCAAGAAACTTCTTGAGATGCTCTCTCTCCATTTTCTCCTCCTTTCTTTCCAGAGTATTTGCAGATTCCTGCAACAAAGAAATCAATTGCGCATAGGGCTTATCAATGAATACATATGAAGCAATAGAAACAGTCTATCAATATGCCTGGAGGATATCAATAAAGATGAGAGGAGTGTTCGGATTATTCCGGAACGGAGAAAAAACAGTATGGATCTTTCTCTTTGAATATATCGAGTCCGTGGCTGTATGACATGGCCAGACATCCGCCGCATCCGGGGCGGATCGGACATTTTTTGCAGGCATCGCAGCCCGCCCGATATCGCAATGCCTTTTCGGAATCATATATTTCGACAAGGGTCTGCTCGTTAATATTGCCGATGGGTGAAGGGAACTTCCGGCAGGCATACACCTCCCCGTCGGCGAGAAGAGAAAGGAAGTTGAATGCAGCGCCGCATCCGAATCCTGTGCATCCTCCGAATGGATCGATTCCCTTTTGGCGATAGATGATATTGATGAGATTATCCTTGACGCCAAGGACCTGGTTTGTCTCGGCCGCCTCAAGATAGGCTTCAAGAAACGTGGCATAACGCTCCCGGCTGGGGAGTTTAAGAGCTGCACCTTCACCTACCATTGAGAGACGGTTGAAGTTGAAAGTATCGGCCCTGCCCTGAAGAAATTCGCCCAGGAGCAATACCTGGTCGATATTATCCTTAGTCAGTGTCAGCATCACCATAGAGTAAATATCGAGCTCACGGAGCACTTCAAGAAATTTTAGCGTTCGCTCAAAATGGCCGGGGCCGCGAATAGAGTCATTATGTCCCTGCAATCCCTCCAGGCTGACCTGGAAAAAGTTGGGGCGCTGGATCGAGACGATGTTTTCGATCCGGACGCGAGG
>JBGOVD010000227.1:0-4471 GCA_041477935.1 Dissulfurispiraceae bacterium
AACCGTCTTTCTTTATCATCTCGAACTCGGCATCCCTGATCTCGCCGGAATCAACAAAGCAGGGCAGTTTCTTCTTTTGCAGCTCTTTTGATTCTGCGGTCATAAAGTCGCTGAAATGTTTGCCTATGACTTCATCCCTCGAATATCCCATCTTGTTCAGCCAAGTATCATTGATTTCTATGAAAAAGCCGTTTCCATCAAGTGACTGGTAGGGAACCGGCGCTCTTTCATAAAGAAGCCTGAAGCGCTCTTCGCTTCGTCTCAGGGCCTCTTCTGATCTCTTCAATTCCGACACCTTGTTCTCAAGGACCTTGTTGAGGTCCCTTATTTCATCCAGGGCTTTTGTCAGGCTCGGCAGGGCGATGGCATCCGGTATCCGCGGGATAAATATGAGTACCGCGACTGCCGACACGACAGCCGTTATTGCCTTCACTATTCCTTCAGGCCAGTACGCCGGAACAAATATGGTATAAGCCGAAAAGAAGTGTGTCGTGCCGCACGAAAAAATGAAAGCCCCGAATAAAATGAATACGCTCTGGAAAGGAGTGTCGCGGCGTTTATAGATGAAATAGAAGAGGGCGGCGGGTATGGAATAATAGGCTATCCCGGTGACTATGTCGGAGATAACGTGGAGCCATACCAGCCCAGGCTCCCACAAGAGGCAATATCCGTGCTCCACAAAAGCGCTATGCTCCAATTATAAGGCTCCTTACAGCCATTTCAGGACTTTATCGCAACTACCGGCGGCTGTTCTCAATACTAACAAATGAGAGTATATATCAGCAATATCGATCAGCCTTGGAACTATTTTCTCCCCGAGCTTTCCTTCGAGTGGTCGAACATGCCCTGAAAGTCGACTGCTACGGCACCTCCGATGCTTGCTACTTGCAGAAATTGCACATAAACTTTAAAGACAGGAGGCGCGGTATGGACATATATGAATATGCAATGAAGATGGAAAAGGACGGGGAAGGGTTCTATCGCGAGATGGCGGTTCTGACATCGAACGAGGGGTTGAAATCCATTCTTGGCATGCTTGCAGAGGCGGAGGTCAGGCATTTCAATCTATTCAATAACATGAAGCAACATGGACAAATCGGTCCGCTGAGCATCGAGGCGCTTTCGTATGTCAAGAATATCTTCGAGATAATGAAGGAGCAGCGCGGGTTTGAGATAGGCTCCTCGGAACTGGAACTATATAAGAAAGCACAGGACATAGAACAGAAGAGCCGCGAATTTTATCTCAAGGAGGCAGCCGAGGTAACTGATCAGTCACAGAAGGATGTCTTCGGGAAAATAGCCAAAGAGGAGCAGAGGCATTTCATGATACTTGAAGAGATTATCAACATGGTAAACAAGCCCCAAACCTGGCTCGAAAACCCCGAGTGGTATCACCTGGAGGAATACTGAAAATATGCGCTGTCCCTCTACCACCATCGCCAGAGACAGATTATGAATACGATCAGGAAAACAAATGAAAGATTCATATAGGCCATAAAATAAAAGAGCTTCGGTTTTTTTGTCGCCTGCACATCTGTTCCAATGGTTATGAGTTTTCCAACGGCCGGCATCCCGAGCACACGATCTTCGCCATGAGGTGCCGCTTTTAATACGCTCGAAAGATCAAACCCGGCAGCGTGCCTTTTCATGTGTGAACCGCCCTTCCACAACTTGCTATTCGAGACGTCATAAATGTGACCATTATATGCTATATAAGCCGAATGTTCCTTTCCATCAAACTGCAGAAGCTCATCCGCTGTGAGGTCATGTTTATTCTGATCAACGGTCGGCTTTCTTTTCTTTTTAAGCTTCGGGCCAATGACGAAGGTTACAAATGTTGCGGATAGGACCATTACAAGAAAAAGGCCGATCTTTATTGAAAGAAGAATGCCGAATCTTGTGTGAAACAGAGCCGACCAAGTCGGTATCCTGGCGATGGTCAGCAAGATCCCCGTCAGTGCCATAATCGTTATGCAAATCCACCCGACAAGAAGTTCATTTCTCGGCAACCCACGTGCTGCGTACGCCGGCTTCAAGATTAGATGCACATAAAGAATGGTACCGAACCACATTATGGCAGTAATCATGTGGAGATATCCCGTGACAAATCTTAAGATGTGCTGCGCTTTTGTGAGAGGTTTGTAGCTTCCTTTTGCCTGTAATTGTTCTTTGAATACTTCTCCTGTCTTGGTGAGGTCACCACCTCCGGCCGGGTCAACGTGACAGTCGCCGCAGTTCCTGCCGGTCTGCTGAGCGTACTCAACTGTACAGAAGCCTGCAGCGGGGAACAGAAGAACCAGCAGGACAGGAAGTGCCAGGAGAAATAGAAGTGTCAGAACAATCCTGTTGCAGAAGTTACTCATAGAAAATCTCCTCCGGGCGATCTGCACTGACCTGGCAATAATAAAGTGCAATGCCGTCGGCCAAAATATGCTTCAATTATAGCACACGGAAAAGAGATGAATTATTGTATGAAACGGATATCCGGGCCTGCTGTGTTAGAATATTTAATGAACAAGATCAAAGTCCTTCCTGTTCTGCTCAGAAACAAGATTGCAGCCGGAGAGGTAATCGAACGTCCGTCATCTGTCGTCAAGGAGCTTGTTGAAAACTCCATAGACGCCGGCAGTACGAGAATCGAGATTTCTATTGTGAGCGCGGGCAAGCGGCTGATCAGGGTTTCAGACAACGGCAGCGGGATGGACCGCGAAGATGCCCTTCTCTCCTTTGAACGGTATGCGACCAGCAAAGTCAGCGAAGAGGATGACCTTTTCCATATTCGTTCGATGGGCTTCAGGGGTGAGGCCCTTTCATCTATTGCAGCGGTCTCTAAGGTGAAGCTCGTTACGGCCCCGAAGGGCGAGGACTTTTCCGGCAGTCAAACAGGGCTTTGCATAGAGATTATGGGTGGCGAGCTGAGGGGCGAGAAAGAATGTCCTGCATCAGGCACTACCATCGAAGTAAAGGACCTTTTTTTCAATACCCCTGCGCGCAGGAAATTCCTCAAGTCGGATACCACAGAGACGTATCACATCATAGATGCCGTATCGAGGGAGGCCCTTTCTCACTATGACATCGGGTTTATCCTCAGGGTGGACGGCGAAGAGACCCTCACCCTCTCTCCCGCAATGTCTCTGAAGGAGCGGATTATGCAAGTCTACGGGAAGGGTTTTGTGGACGATATGATCGAAACTTCAGCGGGTGACGGCGACTATTCACTCAGGGCGTTCATAGGCAATGCGTCGAATTTGCGCAGCAACAGGAACAGCCAGTTCCTGTTCATCAATAGAAGGCCGATCAAGGATACATCGGTCAATCATGCGGTCTATAAGGCGTATGAAGACTTGATCCCGAGAGATAAACATCCCGTCTTTTTTATTTTTCTCGATATAGATCCCGAGAAGATCGACGTCAATGTGCATCCTGCCAAGCGGGAGGTGCGGTTCGAGGACAAGACCGGGATATACAATTTCATCTTCAGAACTGCTCGTGAGGCTTTGAGGGGCTCTGACATGGATTTCCTTTCCGTGACCAAGAGCGGCGAGGCCATAGGGGGGCGTTATTCAATAGGCGGCATTGAGGACGGGACCGATCATGGGCGGTCTGAGGATGAGGGCCGGATTTTCCTGTCCGGAGGGCATTGTGCCCACGGCATCGGGACGATATCGGAATCGCCCGGACTGGCGTACGAAATCGGAACGCCATTTATTTATATAGGTGAGACATTTGTGGCGCTTCCGGGAGACGACGGTCTTACTATTCTCGATTACCACGCTGCGCATGAGAGGGTTAATTATGAGAGGCTGTTGAAGAAGAAGGATATCTCATCGCACCGCCTGCTCTTCCCTCAGCAGGCGAAGTTAGCGCCGAAGGAGTATAAGGTTATTCTTGAAAACCTGCAGCTGCTAAACGATTTCGGGATTGAGGCTGAGGATTTCGGGCACGGCACGATCATCGTAAGAAGTCTGCCCGAAATGCTGCGTGATGCGGATATTAAATCGCTCCTGGTAGATACCGCTGCCTGCCTCGCAGAAGAAGGCGCCGGAGCTGAGAAAGGGCCTTTGGATGCAATGCAGAAAAGCGTCGCGGCCCGGCTGGCCTGTCATTCATCTCTAAGAGGCAGGGAAGTGCCTGACAGGGTGAGGATTTCGGAACTGCTGAAGGGCCTGGCTGCCTGCGATGAACCCGACCGCTGCCCTCACGGAAGGCCGACAAGGATTCGGATATCAAGCACTGAACTGAAGAAGATGTTTAAAAAATAGGGCACATGGTACTAAGAAATTGGAAATAAACCTTATGTGCTGTCATTGTCCTGAAAATAGCTTCCAAACGTCGTCATTCCCGCGAAGGCGGGAATCCATGTTTATATTGAAAAATGGATTCTCCGGTCAAGCCGGAGAATGACGATTTTTATAGCCATAACATGGAACTCATTTAACAACATAGAGATGGGATAATGTCATTCCCGCTT
>JBGOVD010000297.1:0-3686 GCA_041477935.1 Dissulfurispiraceae bacterium
CCCTGTTGAGCGAAGGCCGGGGCACTACGCGTCCCTTTGAGATCTTCGGCGCCCCTTTCATCGATCCCGACAAGCTGGCCGCAAGATTGAATGAGTGCAAACTGCCCGGCGTTTTGTTCAGACCCCTCTATTTCCAGCCCACTTTCCAGAAGCATGCCCGCGAGGTCTGCGGTGGCGCACAGATACATTTAACGGACCGAACAAAATACAGGTCGTTCAAGACTGGCGTTGCGGTTCTCAAGGCTGTTAATGATCTCTATCCGCGGCGGCCCCTCTGGAAATCTCCTCCATATGAATATGAGACTGAAAAGATGCCGGTCGACATCCTTGCAGGGACTGACCATTTGAGGATTTCACTCGAAAAAGGAGAGGCGCTCGATAATATGGAATCATGGTGGAGGGCCGAATGCGCGGCATTCGACAAAACGGTCAGGAATAAATATCTCATCTATGAGTAAAAGAATAAATTGTTTCATCCTCGCCGCGGGTTTCGGCGAGCGTCTTCGGCCCATCACCGATCACATTCCCAAGCCGCTCCTCCCTGTCCTGGGAAAGCCGGTGCTCCAGTCGATCATCGAAAAGATGCTTGCCCTTGCCGTCGACAAAATCGGGATAAATGTCCACTACAAAAAAGAGATTTTCGAGGACTGGATAAAAGGTTCTCCCTTCAGCAGTAATATCGTCCTTTTTCCGGAAGAGTCCATTCTCGACACCGGGGGCGCCTTGAAAAATGCAGCGGCTTTTCTGAGCGGAGGCGATTTCATTGTCCATAATGGCGATATAGTCTCCGATATCGATCTGTCGGCCCTGCTTGAACATCACCGTCACGCAGGGAACCTTGCTACGCTTGCGGTTCATCATTATCCGCAATTTAACAATGTTGCCGTCAATGGAGAAGGGTTATTGAAAGGGATTGGAAGGGATTATAAACTTGCCGGTCCCTCTGAAAGATTGATCGCATTTACAGGGGTGGCGGCATACTCTTCCGGTTTCCTCGAATTTCTTCCGGACGGTATGTCTAGCGTTGTAGATACTTGGTTGAAGACCGCCGCATCAGGCCATCGTGTCGGCACTTACGATGTCACCGGCTGCATGTGGAGCGACATCGGCAGCCCTTCGGCATATGCCTCGGCGGTCATGCGTGATCTTAGAAGCAATGGTGAAACAGCATACATCGATCCCTCCGCCAAAGGATGCCGTTACTCGGAGATCGGCGGCAATGTGGCAGTCGAGAAGGGCTCCATACTCGGTAAAGACTCTTCACTAAAAAACTGTATCGTACTTCCCGGGGGTCGAACAGAAGAAGGCAGGAGTTATGAAAACTGCATCGTCGGGTCCGATTACGCCGTCGCAATCGATGAATCAATATTCACACCCTCTGCGGGCATAGGCACACTTATCGGAACGGGCGGCTCCGACAGGCAGTACTTCAGGGTAAAAAAAGATGGCGGGACTATTGTAGCTATGGAATGCGCCCCTGCAGATCCCGACTTCGCCAGACATATAGAATATACGGTTTTCTTCAGAAAATACGGCATCCCGGTCCCCGAGATGTTCGGTATTAATTTCGAAAAGAAGTCCGCTTTTTTTGAGGACCTGGGAGACCTCTCTCTATACACATGGTTGAAATGTCCTCGAAGCGACGAGGAGATCGAGGCAGTCTATCGCCGCGTTATGGACATATTGGTCCGGCTCCATTGCGAGGCATCGAACCATGTATCAGAATGCCCATCCCTAGCTTGCCGCATTTTCGATTACGATTACCTGAGGTGGGAAACCGGCTATTTTATCGAGAAATTCATTAAGGGCCTGCATAACATTGAAGTCAGTTACGCTGCAGCGCT
Source organism: Dissulfurispiraceae bacterium (assembly GCA_041477935.1). Taxonomy (GTDB): domain Bacteria; phylum Nitrospirota; class Thermodesulfovibrionia; order Thermodesulfovibrionales; family Dissulfurispiraceae; genus Fen-1308. Next base: position 1,845 of record JBGOVD010000297.1, read on the forward strand.
TAATGATGAATTCCACAGGCTTGCGCTTAAAGTTGCCGCCTATCCCAGAAGAATCATTCACCGGGACTTCCAGTCTCAGAACATCATGATTACAAAGGGCATCCCCCGGGTCATAGACTACCAGGGCGCGCGTATGGCGCCGCCCGCCTATGACCTCGCGTCAATCCTCTGGGACCCTTATGCGCCTCTGAAATCCGGGGTGAGAGAAGGCTTGCTTTCTTACTACATGGATAAGGTTGCTGAGACCGCAGCTGAATGGTTCAGTGCGGAGGTGTTTAGCGAGTCACTCCTTTATAGCAGGCTGCAAAGGCATATGCAGGCACTGGGCGCATATGGTTTTCTATCGAAAGAGAAAGATAAGCCCTACTTCCTCAGGCATGTGCCTGAGGGTTTGCGACACCTGAAAGAGGAAGCGTCTCTGGCCCGAAAAGAATTCCCCGTCCTGCATGCGCTGGTTATGCGGCTGTAATAACGTTCCACCGCCCGGATCTGCAGGGCGGTGGACCCGGTCGACTTCACCAGGAACTGCACTATTCCCCTTCCGCTTCCGGCTCAAAGGCGTCAACGTCGATAATATTCTTGATATTTTTATTCTGCTCCAATATGCCTCTTATCAAATGCTCGATGTAGTTTGCATGTTTGCCTTTCGTTGCCACCAAATGACTGACTTCGACAATGAAGTTGCACTCAACAAGGACCCTCGGCTCCTGGAATTTCTTAACGACAGTTTGCTCGGCTTTTTGAAATGCATCTTTCAGGGCGTTACCACCCGTCTCCTCATCCTGAAACGCAATATTCACATCATCTTTCTTTTTTGGCTCTATCATATCTTTTTCCCCTGTACCTCCTGGACATCCAAAAGGCCCTTCTTCATTAATACATTGCAGCTAAACGCTCTGCGGCGTTTAATGCGCCGAAACCGTTGCGTAAAAGGTCGTTCCGTTCCTGAATATGAGCAACAGGATGTCTTCGCCGGCCTTGATCGCAGATGCAGCCATCTCATAATCCTTAAGCGACCCGATCCTCTTCTTGTTTATCTGAAGGAGCACGTCGCCACGGGTCAGCACGCCCTCGACAGCGCTGCCCTCTTCGATGTTCATGATTATGACACCATTTACCTGTTTGGGTATGTTCAACTCCTTCCTGATTTCAGGTGTAAGGTCCCGCACCTGGACACCTTTGAGAAGATTATCGTATTCCTTGCCTGTTTTCTGCAAGGATGCAGGCAATTCGCCTGTGGACGCTTTCACAGTTTGAGCCTTCCCGTCACGCAGCAGCTTGACCGAAACCTCGGTATCAGGTGCAGTCCCCGCAACCAGGTTTCTGAGCATAGCCGGGTCGGAGATCGGGCTCCCATTGTATTCAACAATCACATCTCCTCTTTTTATACCTGCCTTCTCGGCCGGACTATCCTCCGTAACATCTCCGACAAGGACCCCGTTTTCTTCCTTCAGGGCGAACTGTTTTGCAAGATCGGCGGTCACCGGCTGAATTGATACCCCGAGCCATCCCCTGACAACCTTCCCGTGCTTGATCAGACTGTTCATCACTACCTTCGCCATATTGCTGGGTATAGCAAAGCCTATCCCCTGGTAGCCGCCCGAGGTGCTGAATATGGCCGTGTTGATTCCTATCAGCTCGCCATGAATATTTACCAGCGCCCCTCCGGAATTGCCGGGATTGATTGCAGCATCGGTCTGGATGAAATCTTCGTAATCTGCTATTCCGACATCCGCCCTGCCGACAGCGCTGACGATTCCCGACGTCACTGTCTGGTTCAGCCCGAACGGGGTCCCGACGGCAAGAACAGTCTCGCCGACCTTCATCCGATCGGAGTCTCCA
>JBGOVD010000386.1:0-2677 GCA_041477935.1 Dissulfurispiraceae bacterium
CCAGAATACATGGCACCACCTATCAAACTGCGCGCACGGACTTGCTCGGCCTGAAAAAATTGGAACTGCTGGAGATGCAGAAAGAAGGCAAGAAATTTGTGTTCACTCCGTCCGGCGATCTCGCGAAAAAACTGCAGGGTTAGATAACCACAGCGAGGGATTAAAAATGAAAAAAGGGCTACAGGAAAACCTGTAACCCTTTGCTTTCTTTGGTGAACCATGCAAGATTCGAACTTGCGACCCGCTGATTAAGAGTCAGCTGCTCTACCAACTGAGCTAATGGTCCATTCAAAATAGATATATACTATACGAAAAAACCGCTTTTATCGTCAAGTTTTGGGCAGCTTGACTCTTCCTGGCAATCCTTTATATCATTAATCAAACAGTTGAGCAACCATTCAACCATTGAGGTGAAGTATGTCGAAGGGAACATCGGCACTCCGAAAATCAGTTTCAAAAGACGAGCCGATATGCGAGGTTTCGGCGATCAATCCAAAAAAGGTATCGTCGGTCATGAAGAAGATGGAACCGGCGGAAGCGTTGATGAAGGTAGCGGAAACCTTTAGCGCACTCGGCGATCTCACGAGGACCAAGATCATATCAGCGCTTTCCATAGAAGAGCTTTGCGTATGCGATATCGCGGCCCTTCTGAATACGACGAAGTCTGCCGTATCGCACCAGTTACGGGTTCTGAGAAATATGCGGCTGGTAAAGTACCGCAAAGAGGGGAAGATGGTTTTTTATTCGCTCGATGACGAACATATCACGAACCTCATAGGCGAATGCCTGAGACATGTGAACGAAAAATAACTTGTCGGGGCGACTCTTGTGGTCGCCCTTTATTGGAAACAGGGCACCCACGAGAGGCGCCCCTACATGGGATAAATGAAATGCAACAAGCATCCATAAAAATTAAAGGTCTCGACTGCGCATCATGCGCGGAGAAAATAGAGAAGACGCTCCTAAGGGAGAAGGGTATCACGTCCGTAACCGTCTACCTTGGGTCCGAAAAAGTCGATGTAAATTTCGATCCGTCATCTATTTCTCAGAAGCGCATCGAAAGAGAGATCGAAGCGCTCGGATACGGGATCGTGCGGCGGGGTGTCGAAAAAGGTCCCGGCATCTCGCCTTTCTGGCGGATGGGGTTTGTACTTTTTCTGATTCTGTTGAGCTTTACAGACCTCAGCAGCCGGATAGTCTTGTTCGATATATTTTCAATAGCAGCAATTATTGTCGCCGGCTATCCCTTGTTCAGGCATGCTGCCAGGGACCTTCTGAACAAGAACATCACAGCCGAAGTCTTTATGGCCCTCGGTGTCGCCACCGCCACTGCAATCGGAGAATTCAGATCGGCTTCTATTATCGCCTTCATCATGCTGATTTCAGAATATATAGACTCTTTCACCATGGAAAAATCACGGCGGGCGATCAGGGAATTGATGGACCTCGCTCCCAAGACTGCCCGTGTACGCAGAGGGGATGAAGAGATCGAGGTGCCGGTCGAAGAGGTTAAGAAGGGCGAGGTCGTTGTTGTCCGGGCGGGAGAGAAGATACCTGTGGAAGGTATCATCGTCTCAGGAAGCGGATCGGTCAGTGAAGCCCCGATTACCGGCGAGCCTTTCCCTGTCGAAAAGAAAGAGGGAGATGCGGTCTATGCCGCGACCATCAATCAGATGGGATTGCTCTTTGTCAGGGTGCTCCATACAGGGAAGGATACGACTTATTCACGGATCATCAGGCTGGTGGAAGAGGCCGAGGCGGCAAAGGCCCCGGTGCAGAAGGTAGCCGATAAATTCGCAACTTACTTTACTCCGACCATTATCCTGATCGCAGCTGCGACGTACGCGATCACGGGAGAAATCAGGAACGCCATAGCGGTCATTGTGGTGGCCTGTCCTTGCAGCGTTGCTATAGCAACACCACTGGCGGTTGTTGCGAGCATGGGGAATGCGGCGAGGAAGGGCATAATCATAAAGGGCGGGAGATATCTGGAGGCCCTGGCCAAGGTTGATACCCTGGTTGTCGACAAGACCGGAACGCTGACGCTCGGAGATCCGGTGGTTACCGACATAGAAGGATTCGGGAGCACGAGCAGGGAAGAGGTTCTCGCGCTTGCCGCATCCATCGAGAAATATTCCGAACATCCGCTTGCAGGCGCGATTCTGAAAGAGGCGTCGGCCAGGGCGCTGAAGGTACCTGAGCCTGATAAAAGCCGGGTGCTTCCCGGAATGGGGATTGTCGCATCGGTCCATAAGCAGATGACGGCGCTCGGCAATCGCGAACTGATGTCGCAAAGGGGTATAGAGATTTCAGGCGATGTCGAGACTTATTGCCGCAGTCGGGAAGATGAGGGCAAGACGGCTCTTATGCTTGCGGACTCAGAAAAAATAACAGGGGTCATCTGTGTTGCCGACATTATAAGGGAAGGTACTGTAGAGGCTATGGACAGTCTCAGAGGAATGGGGTTCAAGGAACCTGTCATGCTGACCGGCGACAACCCGAGGACCGCCGGCATTGTGGCTTCGCATCTCGGGATAACAAAAGTGATGGCGGGGCTGCTTCCAGAGGACAAAGTCGAGAAAATACGGCAGATGGTCTCAGAGGGCAAGCGGGTGGTAATGGTTGGAGACGGTATCAACGATGCGCCCGCGCTCGCGCTGTCGCATGTAGGCATTTC
>JBGOVD010000115.1:0-6596 GCA_041477935.1 Dissulfurispiraceae bacterium
AAGACACCGATGGCTGCATTCTATTCTGCGGTCACATTGACCATAATCGTCCTGCTTATTGCGCCGCTCACTGCCTATTTGCCGATAGCTGCGATGGCGGGCATTCTTATTCTCGTGGCCTATAACATCATCGATTTCCACCATATCAAAGCCATCGTCCGGACAAGCAAGCCTGAAGCCGGTATTCTCTTCGCAACATTTCTGGCGACCCTGCTGGTGGAACTTGAATTTGCCATTTATGTCGGCGTCATACTTTCGCTGCTCATCTACCTGAACCGCACTTCGCATCCAAGCGTAATCACTCTTGTGCCGGATGCCGACAGAGGCAGGCGGCACTTCATAAACATTCAAAAAAAACCTTCGCCGGAATGCCCCCAGCTTAAAATCATAAGACTTGACGGCTCGATCTTTTTCGGGGCCGTCAACCACGTGGCCGAGATACTCGATGAGATTACCAAACAGAACCCGGAACAGGCCCACATTCTTATTGTCGCCGGAGGTATTAATTTCATCGACGTGGCGGGATGCCAGATGATGAACCAGGAGGTCCATCGCCTGCATCTTAGCGGCAGGGAGGTCTACTTATGCTCTCTCAAGGGAGAGGTCGTCGAGATTATGAACCGGGGCGGATGCAGGAGGAGTTTCGGGGAGCAAAATATATTCCGCTCGAAGATGGAGGCCGTACGGAAGATCGTACCGCGGCTCGACCCCGAGAGGTGCCGCCCTTGCAAAGTCCGCATCTTCAATGAATGCGAGCAGATGCCCAAAGAAGAATGAAATAAACCTTGCGACGTTTTGCTTTACCTCTTTTGATAATCTGTTTCTACAGCGGAAGTCACGCCCGTGTTCATGCGATTAGCGGCTGATCGTGAATTTATTCGCCTCGCTCCTCTTTTCCCAGTGCCTCGCGAACCTTGATGCCCAGGTCCTTCAGGGAGAAGGGCTTCTGGAGAAAAAACAAGCCTTCTTCCAGTATTCCATGATCGGTGATTATATTGGCCGTGTAACCGGACATGAACAGCCGTTTGAGATTCGGATATAGGGATAACAGCCTTTTGCTCAGGTCCCGTCCGCTCATCCCTGGCATAACAACATCGGTCACCAGGAGATCGATCTCACCGGCATACTCCCCTGCCAATTTAATGGCTTCACCCGGCGTGGCTGCGGCCAGCACCCTGTATCCAAAGCTTTCGAGCATCGCCCTGCCCACGTTCAGTATCGCCGGTTCGTCCTCCACAAGCAGAATTGTCTCCGGACCGCCCGCGACTTTCTGCGGCTTACCTTCCGCAGCAACCCGTTCCCGCTTGCCCCTATAACGCGGGAGATATATCCTGAAGGTCGTCCCTACGCCCGGTTCGCTGTACACATTGATGAAACCCATGTTTTGCTTGACGATGCCGTACACGGTGGACAAACCCAGGCCGGTTCCTTGCCCTATGCCCTTTGTGGTAAAGAAGGGCTCGAAGAGATTCTCAAGCACTTCTTTCTCCATGCCGCAGCCGCTGTCGCTCACGGCGAGCTGGACATACTCACCGGGAAAACCCTTATGGAAAGTGCAACAGACTTCATCAAAGACAATATTACTCGACTCAATGGTGAGTTTGCCCACCCCGGCGCAGGCATCACGGGCATTGACACACAAGTTGGCCAATATTTGATCGAGCTGGCTCGGATCCATTTCTACGGGCCACACTTCCTTGCCCGGCAGCCATGTCAAATCGATATCTTCACCGATGAGCCTCCGAAGCATCGAGAGCATGTTGGCCACAATGCCGTTCAGGTCCAAAACCGTAGGTGACACGGTCTGTTTTCGGGCAAAGGTCAGCAGTTGGCGAGTGAGGTCGGCGGCGCGCTGCCCGGCCTTTTGGATTTCCGCCAGATTATCATGGAGCGGCTGGACCGGGTCCACCTGCCGAAGAGCAAGTTCCGCGTGGCCGAGGATCACTCCCAGCATGTTGTTAAAGTCGTGGGCCACGCCGCCTGCCAGTCTGCCAACGGATTCCATTTTCTGAGCCTGAAGCAACTGGCCCTGCAATTTTTCCTTTTCCTCTTCCGCCTGCTTGCGCTTGGTAATGTCCTCGATGACGGCGATAAAATACGCCGGATCGCCGAAAGCGCTGCCGACAATGGAAACGGTCAGATTAATCCATACCGGTGAGCCGTCTTTGTGGATGTATCTCTTCTCCATGCTGTATGCTGGAATTTCTCCAGCCAGCAATCGGCGAACATATTCCATGCTGACGTCCAGGTCCTCAGGATGCGTAATGTCCTGGAAAGTCTTTCTGAGCAGTTCCTCCCGTGAATACCCAACAATCTCGCACAGCTTCTGGTTGACCAGCAGCCATCGTCCATCCGGGGCAACATGCGCGATGCCCACGGCCGCCTGTTCGAACGTGGCCCGGAATCGTTCTTCGTTTTCCCGCAGTTCACGAAGGAAGAGAATGCTGCTGAGTCCGTCAGAAATCCGTCGTGCAATCTCCGTAAAGAGTTTTTGATCCTCCTTTGTCCAGACGCGGGGATAGGAACACTGGTGAATACCAAACACCCAGGGCTTACCCAACTTGGGATAAAGGGCAACAAACATCTGCGACTGAACGCCAAACACCTCAGCGGTAACTTTGTTAATAGGTTTTTCTGTCCCAGCGGTGTAAATAACCGGGTCATCAGACTCCAGTGCTTCCCGTATATTCTGGGCCATGTCCGGAGACATCGGCAAGTCTGCATTCAGGACCTTGGCACCGGGATATTCAGGCCTGGTGATCTCCATGGGTACGCGAAACGACGGCGCATCCGGGTCGCACGGATAGAAGAGCCAGGCACGGTCGCAGTCGAAAATAGAAAACACCGTCTCAAGTATATGTCTCAGCATCTGCTCAACATCCATCTCCTGCTTGATCGCCTGATCAACCCGCTGCAAGTTTTTCAGAAAACTGATATGAGCTTTGCGTTCCTCCTCTGCCTGCCTGCGCTCGGTGATGTCGCGGAAGATGCCTAAAATACATTGCACTCCCCCGATGACAGCAGGGGCAGCGCTTATGTCCGCATAGAAGATTGACCCGTCTTTTCTCAGTACCGGCATGCCCTCGGCAAGGGCTTTCTCACCTGTTACCTGTTTTTCAAACTCATCAAGAACATGGGAAATAACCTTCGACGGGTGGATATCATAGATGGTAAGACTTTCGATCTCTTCTTTTGTATACCCCAGCATGGAGCATATGGTGGTATTCCCATAAAGAAATTTTTGGGTAATTACATCGGCAAGCAGAAGTCCGTCACTGGCACTATCAATTATTGTCCTGAATTTCTCCAGACTATCCTGCAGCGCCTGTTGAGCGGCCAATTCGGCGGTCTTGTCGTGAAAGACCGGCAGATCCTTTTCTTTCATGCTTTCATGCTTTCATGCTTTCACATTTGTCCGGTACTTTTCAGTTTGGCAGATATTATTCTATTTAAAAATAACAGTTATTGCGACCAGCTCGGCGACCGTCAGATCTTGAATTTGACGATCATGCCTTGCAGTTCCCCAGCCAGTCTGGCCAGTTCCGTCGATGATTGAGCGATTTGCCTGGAACCCGAAGATGTTTCATCTGTAACCTTGGCGATATCCTGGATATCATTGCTTATGCTTTCGGAAGTAGTTGACATCTCTTCCGTTGCGCCGGCAATATGCCGGACCTTATCCTGCAGCGTTTCAACGCTCCTTACGATAGCATCGAGTGATGCCTGGGCCTGGATGGAAAGTTCGACTCCCATAACAACCTTTTTGGTGGTTTCATCCATCGAATCAGCAGCACTTCCTATTTCCCTTTGGATAGCTGAAATAATGTCGGCGATTTCGGATGTTGCCTTTGCTGTCTTTTCCGCAAGTTTCCGGACTTCGTCCGCAACAACGGCGAATCCACGGCCCTGCTCGCCGGCACGGGCTGCCTCTATGGCTGCATTCAGCGCAAGAAGGTTCGTTTGGTCGGCGATATCTTTGATCACATTAACAATGTCACCAATTTTCTTGGATTGATCGCTCAGGTCGGCTATCTTCTTGGATGACTGGCCGACAACGGACGCAATTGCCTCAGACTCCATGACAGACCGGCCCACGATGCCCTTGCCTTCATTCGCCTGGGCGCTCGTTCCTGATGCTTCCGTCGCTATTACGGATGCATTCTGGGCAATATCGACTACTGTCTGCGACATCTCCTCTGCAGATGTCGCAATTTGAGAGGTCCTTCCGGATTGATCGGCGACCCCGCGCGACATCTGTTCCGCACTTGCGCTAAGTTGTCCGCTGGCTGCTGCAATAGTTTGAGCGTTTGTCTTGATGCTGAGCACTAGATCCTTTAACCCTGTGATCATGAACGCCATCGAAGCATAGATGCCCGTCGCTTTACCAGAACCTGCCATCGTGACTGTGAGGTCACCGTGGGCAACTTTATCGGCTACCTCTGCTATATCTAGCGGTTCCCCGCCAAGCTGATACAGAAGATTCCTGGTTATCATATACGCGACAACTACCGCCGCAATGATTGTGATAAGCATAATGGCGATAAGAAGAAGCATCTGATTACGTATGGTCGCTGCTGCGGCAGTCTCGTCGGCTTTGCCTCTCTCATCCGCTATTTTGACTAACTCGTCGATCGCCTGGCGGTGAATCTCGTAATCCTTCCTGAGCCCATCCACAACTGTTTTTATCTTTCCTGCGTCATGTGACGCCAGGACAGGAAACAATTCCTTCTCGGCCTTGTCATAAAATGTGACTGCCGGGGCATAGCTTTTCTTTGTTATGATTTCCTTCATGGAGCCCTCAGGCAGGTCTTTCTGCCAGTAGGCATGCCTTTCGTCGAAGTCTTTGCGGAGCTGCTTGAACTTCTCTCGGAATGCGTTCTGATGCGCGGGATCCGGATCATTTACTGCCTGAAAAACGGCAAGGTATGATTCTATGATATATTCCGGAGGCGGCAGTATATCAGCCACAAGGTCCTTGCCCTGGACGATATTCTTGTAAATCGGCCCGTTCACCTTGATCTTGTTGATGGATTGAAAAGCCACGAGGCCAAAAATAATAAATCCGCCAAGTATGATGCTGCTGAGCAGGATGAGCTGACTTTTGACACGCATACCCTTAATAGCGATCATATGACCCTCCCGGAAAATACTCTTGATAGTTATATTTTATGCTTTATCCGGATATTTTACTACCCGAAGACCGTTGCCGGGCTATCGTATGTATCACTTCTTCCCTGACAAGTGGGAAGCCGGGGTTTTTATCACTCCCCAATAAATATGACTGTCATTCCCGAAATTCTAGTCCAGGATCCCCAGTCCTTTAATCAAGCCTTCAAGATCTACGAACTTCACGATGACATCGTCATAGTTTCTGGAATATGACCTTTTCACATCAGATGCAACTACAAAATTAAGTCCTTTCGGATAAAGCCTTCGAAATATTTTCACATTTGCAGGGTCAAAATCAGCAGTGGTCCATTTGCACTCAATGACCATCGGTTCGGACTGATTTTTTGTTACGATAAAGTCCACTTCATGTTTTTGCTTGTCGCGCCAATAGTAAATTTTTCTTGACTGAGTCCGCGCCATCATCTCGTTCAGAACAAAATGCTCCCATAAGGTTCCCATATCATCCAACCGGAGCTTGTCCCATCCCCGGTAGTAGCACACGAATCCGGTATCAAAAGCATAGACCTTTGGGGCAGACACTATCTCCGTTGGCCGGTGTGAGGTAAAGGGGCGTATCACATGCACAACGTAAGTAGCCTCCAGAACGGCAAGATAATTCGAAATAGTCGACCTGCTGACCTCGCAAGGACCGGCAAAGCTGCTAGCCTCGAAAATACCGCCGCTCTGAATCATGAGCAACTCGGCAAACTTTAGTAACGAATGACGCCTCTCAAGCCTGAAGAGCTCCATAATATCTTTTGCCCAGAATGCGTCCATCCATTCCTGAAAGTCGCGCTCAGGGAACCTCTTCGACATAAAAAAAGGAGGCAGCCCGCCACTTAGAAAGCGATGAGGAAGGTCAGTCCGACTGAAGTCTTTAAGATCCTCGGCAATCATAGGCGTCAACCATAGTTCGGATTTCCGGCCGGCAAGTGTATCCTTGAACTTTACCGATGCCCCCAGTGTGGAGGAGCCGGTTGCTATGATTCTCGACTCCGGATAATGATCCGCCGCGATCTTCAGGATTTCAGCGGGATTGGGCAGGCGGTGCACTTCATCCAGAACAACGGTACGTGCCTTGATCTCCTCAAGAAAGGACTGCGGGTCTTCCATCATTCTTCTTACCCGAGGCAGTTCGCAATCGAAATACTCAACATCGGGAAAGCTTTTACATAGAATTGTTTTACCTGCCCTGCGAACTCCTGACATCCAGAGCACGGAGCGTTTATCTAATCCATCAGCTATTTTCTTCAGCCAAAATTTGCGCCTTACCATATGCGTGTATTATATCATTTAGTAATACTATATGCAATCATAACCGCAGATAATTCCTGCTCAATGGGCATGTCAACATCATCATCATTTGTCCCGGCTGTTAAGCTTCCTGGTTATTTGTGAAATGATACCGTGGAACATGCCTAGTTCCC
>JBGOVD010000055.1:0-8668 GCA_041477935.1 Dissulfurispiraceae bacterium
CGATTACATGGGGATGCTCGCTACTGTTATCAATGCTCTCGCCCTGCAGAATTCGCTCGAAAAAATCGGACTTGAGACGAGGGTGCAATCTGCCATAGAGATGCGCGAACTGGCCGAATCTTACATACGGCGCAAGGCAGTTCGCCATCTCGAAAAGGGGAGGATCGTCATCTTCGCTGCCGGAACTGGAAACCCCTATTTCACAACAGACACTGCCGCAGCGCTCAGGGCCATGGAAATCGGGGCTGAAGTAATCCTGAAGGGAACCAAGGTTGACGGTGTTTATACGGCCGATCCCGCCAAGGACCCTACGGCAAAAAAGTATGATGTAATATCTTACTTCGATGTGATAAAGCAGGACCTTAAGGTCATGGATTCGACCGCTATTACCCTCTGCATGGACAATAACCTTCCTATAGTTGTTTTTGATATCAAAAAAACAGATAATATAAGGAAACTTTTGCTCGGACAGAAGATCGGCACTACGGTAGTCAAGGGCGATCGCTGACCGGGAGTTCATTACTAACGGGGTGAAAAATGCAGGCACTTAAGAAAGAGGCGACGGAGAGGATGAACGGGGCCATCGAATCCCTGAAAAAGGACTACGGCTCCATAAGGACGGGAAGGGCTTCGCTTAGCCTGCTGGACGGCATCAGGATCGATTATTACGGGACGCCTACTCATATCAGCCAGATTGCAACGCTGGGCATACCCGAAAGCAGGCAGATCACTATCCAGCCATGGGAGCAGCGGCTTATCCCTGATATCGAGAAGGCGATCCTGAAGTCCGATCTGGGGCTCACTCCCGGCAATGACGGGAAAACCATCAGGATTAACATCCCCCAGCTTACCGAAGAGCGGAGGAAGCAGCTCGTCAAGGTTGTGAAAAAGAGGTCGGAGGAAGCACGGGTTGCGGTCAGGAATGTCAGGCGGGACATAATCGAAGACCTCAAGAAGTCCGAGAAGGAGCAGCACCTGAGCGAGGACGACGTCAAGAGGTTCCAGGAAGAGATACAGAAGCTTACCGATTCGTTTATACATAAAGTCGAAGAGGTGCTCCAGCACAAGGAAAAAGAGATAATGGAGGTATAGCATGTCTGTGAACTCGAGTTTTGTCGTGAAGGTCACTGATGTAAAGATGAGCGACATCCAGAAGGCACTTGAGCAGGCCGGCATCAAGGTAAGAAGCATTGTCGAGGTCTACAAAGAGGAAGTCGCTGCTGCCGAAAAATAGAAGGGAAGATACTGCGCGGTCAGAGTTGACATCGCATGCAGATTTTATGCTGCGCGGAGGAGAGGGATATGGTAAAAAAGACGCTTAAAAAAGAGCAACCCGAGAGTGACGAGGCCCGCAAAGAGAGGCTTAAGAAAGTGCTCATCCAGAGACGTGAAGATATCGTAAAGGAGAGCAAATCCGAAATCAGGAAATATGTTTCCGGAGAAAAGAAACAGCTTGTCGAGACAGTGATGGATGACGGAGACCTCTCAGTAGTGGACCTTGCTGAGGACATCAACCTCAAGCAGTTGAGCACTCACAGGGAGACGCTCCTGAAGATAGATACCGCGCTCAGGAAGCTCAGCGAAGGCACTTACGGTGTATGCGACGAGTGCGGAGACGAGATCAGCGAAGAGAGACTCAAGATACTTCCTTTCGCCATTTTTTGCAGGGATTGCCAGGAAGAGAGGGAGATGAGGGAAAAGCTGGAAAAGGAAGACGGAACACTCTAAGATAGTACAGGTTCAAAGCGGGAATAAAAACAAAAACCCTTGGACGCGCAGGCATCCACGGGTTTTTTATTGCTGCGTTCGATATACGACACATTCCAGAAACAGCCCCTGGGCCGGGGCGGTAGGCCCCGCACATTTTCTGTCATTACTTTCGATAATGGCAATAATATCTTCCGGGTGTATCTTCCCCTTTCCAACTTCCACGACAGTCCCTACCATGTTTCTCACCATGTGGCGCAGGAAGGCGTCTCCCTCGAATCGAAACTTGATAAATTCACCTTCCAGTCGCAAGGTCACTAATTCGACCTCACTCAGCTTCAGGATGGAGGCTTCATATATAGTCCGCACGGTGGTCTTCGCTCCGCAGCCGCTTCCACGGAAGGAGGAGAAATCATGTGTCCCGCCAAGATATGACAGGGCTTCTTTCATAGCAGCCAAATCCAGTCGACAGGGTAATCTCCAGACATATCTGTTAATGAAAGGCGATACGATTTTTCCGGTTGATACGAGGTAAACGTAAGATTTTCTTTCGGCTGAAAAGCGTGCATGAAAGGATTTGTCTGCCTCTTCCACTTCCATGATACGGATATCACAGGGCAGCAGAGCATTCAAGGCATTCTGCAGGATCGCCGGGGATAATTCTGATGAGGTCCAGAAGCAAGCCACCTGTCCGGCTGCATGGACACCCGCATCGGTCCTGCCTGCGGCAATGACATTCGCAGCCGCGCCGGTGATCTTTTTCAGGCACCCCTCGATCAAGCCCTGAATGGTCACATCCAAAGTTTGAACCTGCCATCCACTGTAGGCGGTGCCATCATACTGTATAAGCAGTCTTATATTCCGCATCTGGTCTGTTTACTCCAATCGGGTCCGCGAAGTGGGTGCGATTCCTGACCCTCAGCGCGACCTGAAGCGCATTGACAGGCCTTTCAGGAAATTCCTGAGGAATTGATCGCCGCATTCCTTATAGTTCTTGTGGCCCTCTTTTCTGAACAGCGCGGTAAGTTCGGCTTTGGATAGCTGGATATCAGCAAGCTTAAGGACATCCAGCATGTCTTCTTCTTTCAATTCCAGGGCGATCCTCAATTTTTTTAAAATGGCATTATGCGTTAAATGGGATGCCGGTCTTTGTTGCCCGCCGGGGCCTGCTTCGTTCCTGCCTCTTTTCTTCACGATCAGTCCGTCAAGGAAATATCCCAGGACTCTGCTGCTGCAACTTGCGTAGCCGGGTTCGCCTTCTTTCGTCAAAAGTGAGGTCAGCAGTGATTGTTCAATTACATGCCCCGCCAGGCTGAATATTTCAATCATAGTCGGATCATCGATATTCAGAGCATAGCGGATCCTTCGCAATATATCGTTATAGGTCATTAGTTCCCCCTTATGAGTTCTGCCATGGACTATTATAATCCAGGCCGGGTAATATTTGATCATGTGCACAGATGACAAGGCTTCGGTACAAACGCTACAATATAGCATGTTGACCATTACTCCCGAAGCCCTGTCCATGATTCGGAAGCAGGATAAACCGATATTCCTCGAACTGCCGAAGCTTATCATGAACTGCTGTTTCGACCTCCAGGAATGTCCGTCGGTGAGAATCGGCGAGCCGCGGAATGAGCGGGATTATGAGAAGAAGATCGTCCAGGAAGTGACAGTGTACCTGCCCCGGCGTCTCCCTGAATTTGCGCTTACTATAACCGTCAGCAGTTTTCTCGGCAGAAAGCGGCTGGTGGTGGATGGCTGGCGTTTCTTTTAGCTTCCAATCCGCTATTGATTCTGCCGGCACGTGACCTTAACCTGTATGGGAGAGCCACCGAAGCTCTAAGCCTCTCACAATTTGTATTCTCAATACCTGCAAAGGAGGGGAGGACACTATATGCAAAAAATCACCGCAATTTGTACTCTTCGCAAACCCGAAGAATGGGTATAATACAGACTGATAAGAGGAATGCGGGAGGCGCAAGATGGCGCTGGATTTAGAAAGTCAAAGACCGACGGGTTGTGAAATAGCGGCCTGGATATCGGCGGGCGCGGCGATGCTGCTGGTGCTCAAACTTCACCTTCTTCCTGCCTTGTTCGCCGGACTGCTGGTGTACGAATTGGTCCATATTCTGTCCCGTCCGCTCAAAATAGGAAAGCTGAGGGACCGGCTCGCCAGGATAGTCGTGGTTGCGCTCCTTGCAACTCTGATTATGACTTTGCTTTCGCTGTTGATTTGGGAAGGCATAGCTTTTTTTCATGGCGAGTCCGGCAATGTCCCTGTTCTTATGAAAAAAATGGCGGAGATCGTCGAGGAATACCGCGAGTCACTGCCGGCGTGGCTGAAAGAATACCTGCCCGGCGATCCCGAGGGCGTTCGTGAAGGGTTCGTCCAGTGGCTGCAGGTCCATGCCCGGGAGGTCCAGATTATAGGCAGGGAAGCGGGGATGATTGCAGTGCATGTCCTGATCGGGATGGTGCTTGGCGCGCTTATCTCTCTAAGGGAGGTCGATTCGGTCGATGACTACCGTCCGCTTGCCAGGGCCTTGGTGGAACGTGCAGCGAAATTCGGTCAGGCCTTCCGCTCGGTGGTGTTTGCCCAGGTGCGCATTGCTGCACTGAACGCCATGTTCGCAGCTATATATCTCGGCATCGTGCTGCCGTTGTTCGGGGTCCATCTTCCGCTCGTCAAGGTCCTGGTCGCGATCACCTTCATTACGGGCCTCTTGCCTGTCGTAGGTAATGTCATCTCCAATACGGCGATTGTCGTCGTAAGCCTGAGCAATTCGCTGTCGGTTGCGGGCGCATCCCTTGTTTTTCTGGTCGTTATCCATAAACTCGAGTACTTTCTAAACGCCCGCATAATCGGCTCACAGATTCGCGCTCATGCCTGGGAATTGCTGATCGCAATGATCTTGATGGAGTCGGCTTTCGGCCTGGCGGGCGTCATCGCTGCGCCGGTTTATTACGCCTATATAAAAAGCGAGCTGACGGAGCGCGGACTGGTCTGAAATGAAACTGTTCGATCTTACCCATACATTCGGTGATTCGATGCCAGTATATCCGGGCGATCCCGCATCGAAGATATCGTCTCTTAATGACATAGCCGGCGCAGGTTATTCTGTCTCACAGGTAACGACAGGTATGCACACGGGAACGCATATCGATGGCCCGCTTCACGTGATAGAAGGCGGCAGGCCACTTTCGGAGATGCCTGTGGAGAGTTTCATCGGCCGCGGAGTTCTGATCGATGCCCGAGGTAAAGAGTCGATAGATGCCGATCTGCTCGCGGATGTGCCGCTCAGGAGAAAAGATATAGTGCTCGTACTGACGGGATGCTCCGCCATATTTCGGGATCCCTCCTACTATGAGAATTACCCGCTAGTCACAGCGAGGTTTGCCGTAACCCTTGTAGAGGCAGGAGTGAAAATGCTTGGTCTGGACACCCCAGGTCCTGACGGACCGCCATTTGCAATCCACCGGCTGTTGCTTGCCGCGCAGGTATTGATCATAGAGAATCTGACGAACCTGGAGGCACTGCTCGAATTCCCGGATTTCGAGGTCATCGCGATGCCTGCCAAATTCAGGACAGAGGCGGCCCCGGCTCGGGTTATCGCCAGGGTTACTTAGAAGCACTCAATCAAAATAAAAAAAGGAGTCGAGACGATGAAACACTTTATCATCCTCAGTACCTACACCGTGCCGTTTGAGCAGCTGGGCGACAACATTGCCGATCATCGCGCTTTTCTTCAGACCGGCTATGACGGGGGGATGCTCCTATGTTCCGGGCCGCAGGCCACAAAGACCGGCGGGGCAATAGTAGCGCGCGCTTCGTCCATGGAGGAACTGCGAGGTTTCTTTGAGGGAGACCCTTACCAGCAGAGGGGCCTCGCGAAGTACCAGTTCATAGAGTTCGATCCGGTGAAGCGCCAGGCCTTTCTCGAAGAATGGGTCAAGGGATAGCATGGGGAAAAAGCGGCGGCCCTGATGAGTGCAGGGCCGCCCAGTGCAAGGAGAGAGTCAGGACTGTTCCCAGCATGGGGGGATGATAACAGCCCTTAGGGATGGGTTGGGGAAGTATGCCGGCGGACTTCCCCGTTAACGGTCACCCTGGCCGGCGTCGGGTAGCGATAAAATCCTATTTGAATTGGTCCACCATCAGCTGGGCAGTGTGCTTTGCCTTGACCTTAGAGCCGGCCTTGTCGAGTCCGCCCCTTATCTGGATAAGGCAGCCCGGGCATTCCATGGATACTATCTCAACGCCTGTATCCTCGATATTCTTAACTTTCCTCTGGAGCATGCGCATCGAAAGTTCAGGCTGCTTTACGGTATAGGATCCGCCCATGCCGCAGCAGGTATCGCACTCGAACATGTCTTTAACTTCGTAACCGCACTGGGACAGAATTTCGCGGGGCTCCTTGAATGTCCCCATCTGACGTTTGGCGTGACAGGAGTCGTGATAGGTTATCTTCGCGAGTTTCTGTCCGTCCTTCGGCGTCAGGCGCTTCTCGTCGATCATTTTCTTGACCAGTGTGGAAAAATCGTAGGTCTTTTCCGCGAGCTTTTCAGCCTCCGGAATCCATTTGTTCATCTTCTCCGCCTTGAGTACATGAATGAATTCCTTCTTGATAGCGGAAGCACAGGATGCGCAGCCTGTAACGACATATTGAACTGCGTTTGCATTCAGGGCCTTGATGGTGTCCACCGCGGCCTGGGCCGCCATATCAAATGCACCGTTGATGCGGGATGGCGTACCGCAGCAAGACTGCGCATCGGGATGAAGGACCTCGATGCCGGCTTTATTGAGTATCTTCACCATTGCCTCTCCGATCTCGGGGAACATGAAATCAGTGGCGCAGCCGGAGAAGAATGCTGCCTTAACCCTGCCTTTAGGCTGTTTTATCTTCTTGAATACATCGCGGAAGGGCGATGGCGCAATTGCCGGCAGGCTCCTGTGCTCAGTGAGATTTGAGAGAAACATCGGCAGGTGGCGGATAAAGCCTTCCTTGACAAAGGGCTTCTGGGCGAGATATCCGGCCCTAAGGATCGAATGGAAAAGTGTGCGGTTATTGACCACGGACAGAGCGGCCTTTGCTATAAAGGGCAGGCCCTGTTTCGAGACCATGCGGTGACGGATCTCGAGGATCAAATCCGGGATATCGATCTTGCCCGGGCAAATTTCTTTGCATCTGCCGCACTGGATGCAGAGGGCCTGGATATCTTCAGACGTCTTGAGTTCATTGAACCATGAGGTAAGAATCGTTCCGATTCCTCCGGTGTAGACGTCACCGAATACGTGGCCGCCGACCAGCCGGTATACAGGGCAGACATTGAGGCATGATGCGCAGCGAATGCACTGCATAGCCTGCTTGAATTTCGGATCGGCAGCCATTTCAGACCTTTTGTTGTCCATGAGGACAATATGCAGGTCCTTCATCGTACCGTCATCGTTCGGCACAGGACCGGTGATCATCGAGACATAGCTGGTCATTAGCTGGCTGGTCGCGCTCTTCGGCAGGGCGATAAGGATCGGCGCTGCATCGGCGAAGGTCGGGATAAGCTTCTCAAGACCTACAAGCGCAACGTGAATCTTCGGAAGTGTTGCGGCAAGGCGTGCATTGCCTTCATTGGTAACAAGGACGACAGTACCTGTCTCGGCAATCGCCATATTGCCGCCGGAAAAGCCCATGTCTGCTTCGAAATATTTTTCGCGAAGCTCCTTGCGGGCAGCTTTGACGAGGCGGGGGATGTCATTGGTCAGTCTTTCGTTGACTTCTTTGCTGAAAAGGTCTGAAACTTCTTCCTTGGTCATGTGAATAGCAGGCATGACCATGTGAGATGGCTTCTGTCCCGCGAGCTGGATTATCCATTCGCCGAGGTCGGTCTCGTTCGCCTGTATACCGTTTTTGGCCAGATGCTCGTTCAAATGGATCTCTTCAGAAGCCATGGATTTCGATTTGACGATCTTCTTTACGCCCTTTTCCTTGCACAGGTTGGTGATGTAGTCCTTTGCCTCCTTGGGACTGTTGGCACGGAATACCTTTGCGCCGCGGGCCTCGGCCGCTTTCTTGAACTGTTCGGCCATCTGATCGAGGTGATCGGCTGAATAGCTTTTGATCTCGGCTATCCTGGTTCTGAGGGCCTCGAAGTCTATACCTTCATAAGCCTTTACGCGTGAAATTGCATAGGCTTCGGAAAACCTGCCGAGTGCACCCGTAAGGTTCGAGTTACATACAGCTTTATCGATTGCGACTTCCAAATCCCGGCTCATTAGTTCATACCTCCTAATTCATCTACACAAACTATCACAAGGCGCTCCGGGCCGTGAACGCCGATGGTCAGCACGCGTTCGATATCGGCGGTCCTGCTGGGTCCGGTAATCAGGGCAATGTAGCCGCTCTGATTCGGGTGCATTTTCGTCATGAGAGAGGGCAGGTCGGCAAGGATTTTATCGGTGGCGATGAATGCTACGTGTATCCATGACAGTGAAGATGCCAGTCTCTGTTCGACAGCGGTCGAGTCCTGGGCCAGGGTGCCGGTGTTGGCAAGTCCCCACTCCATCTGGGTGATTCCAACTTTTGCATTTTTTGCCAAGTCGCGGGTGACCTCGAATTTCAGGCCTGGCACCTTCTGTGCCAGAGCCTTCTTGTCGACCCCTTTGAGCACCGGGCCGTCAGCCCATACAGCATAGGACTCAGGGAGATCGGCGACGCCTTCCTTCTGCATAAATTGCACTACAAATTCGAGCGCCTCGGCCTTTGTGGCGAAGCGATGGACCTCAGAGCTTACTGCCTCGGCCCTCATCTTAAAGATGTCAAACATGGGATCCCTCCGATTTCGCTAGACTCCCTGCGGCGCTGCCGCAAGATTATGATTCAAGTTTAAGGCACCCCTATAACAGAGAAAAGTAAAATCTTATGAACAGAAGCATATTTCAGGTGAATGGCAGATAGAGAAGATC
>JBGOVD010000390.1:0-2561 GCA_041477935.1 Dissulfurispiraceae bacterium
TATGTCTATGGATTTGATGATGTTTCTTTCCGTTAGAGTCACTCTTATACGATCAGGCTGCGCATCCAGGCTCTCAACGACGATATCCTGGAAAATCCCCTTCAGAAAGGCGCGCTTGATACCTATGCGCAGATGCTGCGCATCAAGTGGTATGCCTTTCTTAAGATCGAGAAGATAGAGGATTTCACCCTCGGTGACGGAGCGGAGTCCGTTAACTTCGATCTCCCTGATCGGCTGTGTTTTCGTTGAGATTTCTTCAGCTAATGCCGTCGAAATAAACGCCAGGAGACCCAGAAACAGCAAGGCAACCCCAAAGGCTGATTTCCCTGTTGCGTGTCCTATGTTTCCAGGTATTATCATTTTCACTTATTTGAACTCGAAACGGAATTTAATGTCCGCACCAATGCCTCCCTGAGCATCCCTGACGCCGACCAGAGACGAATTCTTATTGAGCAGATATTCCAACTTGATTATCTGCCCCTCTTTCACATCGGCGGACGCGCTATATGTAGCATACAGGCGATCTCCGATCAGTTTCTTCGATAAGGTCACGCGCGGCGATACAGTGCCGGTAGTCCTCGATACGGACGGATCTATTTGAAGCCGGTCGACCCCTGTTATCGTCTTCAACCTGTCTTCTGCAACGTCCTGCAGCTTGCCGGTCAGGAAAGACGTTGCTTCTGCCGCACCGATACCACCTTCCAGTCCCTTTAAATTCCTGCCGACATCTCCGATGGTCAACAGGCTGAGAATGTCGCTTTCCTCAAGCGTCGGAGAGGAAGAAAGGGTCAGGTTAAATTGGTCGATATAGCCGTCGAGCGCCAGCCGTACAGTGTAATTTTTTATCCTTGATTCGGCAAGAATATCAAAATAGGGGCTTATCTCATTTGGATTGGCGAAGTCTACAGCTCCTTTCAGTAATGAAAATTCATTGTTCCTGAAATATACTATGCCGTTGATGGTTTCAATCCTCCCGAGCAGAGCAGGCTGGCCCATAGTGCCCCTGAGCACCAGGTCCATCTTCATAGCAGCCCTCGCCACATTGTTATCTATCGACAGATTGCTGCCTCGCACCCGGACATTAAGCCCGGTCTGGTCGAACTTTCCTGCCTCGAGTCTCAGGCGTTCTTTTCTGCCGGCCTGCAGCAGCCAGCTCTTCCACTCGATGCGCTCCGTATAGCGGGCTTTTTTCAGCTGCAAGTCACCTGTGATATTTTGCGACTGAAGAGACCCCTGGTATGCAAGGTTCCCGTCGAAGTGTGCCCAGAAATTTCTGGACACAGACACCGTAACGTTGGTGAGTTTGGATTCAAAGAAAAAACGTTTCAGCGAGAAGCGGTCAAGGTAAACAGTCCCATGAAGGACTATATCTCCTCCCGATATTTTACCCCTTGCCTCTTCCAGGACAATTCTGTCCTCATCGGCATATATACTGGCACTGACAGACGTCAGCCTGTGAGGTATGTTCTTCAGGCCTAAAGCGCCGTTGGCAACACTCATCTTCCCATTCATGCGCGGCTTGTCCCAAGCGCCTGCAAGCGTCAATGCAAAGGTCGCATCTCCTTTAAGTACGTCGATGTTT
Organism: Dissulfurispiraceae bacterium; assembly: GCA_041477935.1. Classification (GTDB taxonomy): domain Bacteria; phylum Nitrospirota; class Thermodesulfovibrionia; order Thermodesulfovibrionales; family Dissulfurispiraceae; genus Fen-1308. Next base: position 1,583 of record JBGOVD010000390.1, read on the forward strand.
CGAGATGCCGATCTGAGAGGAGCAAGTGAGGATGCCCCGTCAAGAGAAAGATTGAAACTCTTGCCGAGATGCACATCACCCTTAAGGCGGACTTCGGCAGCTTCGCTTTTCATCGCAAACGATTCTACCGAAAGTACGCGGTCCCGGAGTTTTACCGATATGGGTTTGCTGTTGGTAAAACCGTATCCATAACCATATACGTAAGCTTTCTCAAGGGACAGCGTCCCGTTGAAACTGCTTTTATCACCCCAAAGGCTGACGTCTCCCTTGAGGTTTATGAGGAGGTCATCAGGGACATCCTTTAAGAACCCTGCTATGAGGAAATCCGATCTCGCCGAGAGCATTTCGATATCGACGCGCCAGGGCATTGTTTCGGCGAGTGTTGAGGCCCCCCGGACCTTGATCTTGCCATCCATAAAATTTCCGGCCAGAGTTGCGTTCTTTCCTCTCAGTTCAGCCGTGACCATTCCCGATCCTGATGACTGTTCACGGCCGGGGTCCCTGTATCTTAACTGTCCGTTGAGTTTCAGATAGGGCTCGGCAAAAGTTCCGTGACCGCTAATTGTCACGTCCGACAATGAGATGAGCCTGAGATTGCTGTCCTTCAGATTCTCTTGCATCTTAACCGGAAGGACAGACAGCAGATCCAGGTTTTTCATGCCAGCCGACATATCGTACCTTTTATCGAGAGTCACCATGCCATTTGCATTGAGGGATATGGGCCCCTTTTTCAGGGTCAGCGATTTAAAGGTGAACTCTCCTTTTTCGAATGCGAGGACAGCGTCGGCCTTGTCCAGACTGTAGTCCCCGGGCATAACGATGTCCCATGCGTGCCAGTCCCCTGAAGCCCTTGCCAGTTCGCCCGGACCTATGAGACTGAATGATGATCTGAATGATCCTAGCAGCGGCGGTGCCCCCTGAAGCATGGCCGAAAGGTCCTTTAAATTTCCATTATCAAAACTTATCCGGAGATCATAGA
>JBGOVD010000241.1:0-4294 GCA_041477935.1 Dissulfurispiraceae bacterium
CACATCTCCTTATGCAGGGCGTCGATATTAAAACTGTGCAGCAGATTTTAGGGCATACCTCTCCCATCACCACAAGCCAAGTCTATTCTCACGTTCTAAAATCTCATGTCAAAGAATCTATCTCAAAACTGCCTTACTAAATCCTTTTTTCGATCTCATTTTCGGTCTCAAACTGGGTGCAAACTGGGTGCAGGTGGGTGCAAATTGCACCCTTTTTTGATACTTAGTGATACTTTGTGATACTATACAAGAACCACGAAGTGTCTGATTTACAAGCAAACCCTTAATTGCGAGAGTGGCGGAACTGGCAGACGCGCTGGACTTAGGATCCAGTGGGGTAACCTGTAGGGGTTCAACTCCCCTCTCTCGCACCATTCATTTCAACGGACGGGGGGGAAACGCACAAGGCGGCCCCCCCTGCCCTTGCAAACAGATTATGCTGCGTGCTGAATTCGTTTGAGGACTTCTCCCCTGATCCCGATTACTACCTCTTCCATCGGGATATTCTTGCCTGATATCTCCATCGCCTTCCTGACAATCATCGGCAGTTTCGAGCAGCACGGCACTTCCATCTCTGCGACGGTCACTTTTTTTATCCCGGCGTTTTTGAATATCTCGACAAATTTGGACAGGTAGTCATCGGCATCGTCGAATTTTGGGCATCCTATCATCAGTGCCTTTCCTTCCAGCAGGTCTGTATGAAAACCTGCGTATGAGAAGGCGGTGCAATCGGCGGCCACGAGCAGGTGCGCACCTTTAAGAAAAGGTGCCGAAGGCGGCACCAGCCTGATCTGCACAGGCCAGTGGGTAAGAGCCGATCCGCCTGTACCATGGCTGACCGGTTTGTTGGCCTCCTGGCATGGAGAAGCAAAGGTATGGAGTCTGCTGCCGGGGCAGCCTGCGTGTGCAGAGGCCGCCACCTCTTTCTTTGCCTGTTGTTTTAACAGCTCCTCTACCGCATGCTCGTCGAACTCATCGGCTTCTCTCTCTATGACCTTCAATGCGCCCTGGGGGCAATGTCCGAGGCACGCGCCCAGTCCGTCACAATATATTTCAGCTATCACCCGCGCCTTGCCGTCGATAATCTGTAACGCTCCTTCCGCGCAGTTCGGAATGCATTCTCCGCATCCGTTACAGAGATTTTCGTCGATCTCGATTATTTTTCTAAGTGTTTTCATTTCTATCCTCCAGGGGTTATTATTTCTCTCGTTATTTTTAGTTTAAGGTAGTCCGGCTATTTGTGCCTTGACTTAGATCAAGAACATTTAACCTCCCCCTCCCCTCCTAACAATGAGGGGATTGAGGGGTGGTCGATTCCGACTCGATCGATCACCTCGCCGAATCTTTCACCTTCTACGGTATATGCCATGTAGTGATCGACGCATTTTTCGACAACAGCGAGAGCTTTATCTTTCGGGATGATGCCTTCCAGTTCCCGTCCCAACCGGGGATGTCTTCCGAGCTTTCCGCCGATAAGAATTCGCCAGCCTCGCTGCCCCTCCCTAAGAGTGCCGGATGGGCAGACCTTGCAGCATTTGCCGCATGCAAGGCATTTGTCATAATCGAAGACAGGTCCTGTTTCTGCATCCTTTAGCTCAATGGAGCTTTCCCGGCAAGCCTCGACACAGGCGCCGCAGCCGTTGCACGGATTATCGGAAAGCTCCGGCCTGGCCGCTCCGATAAGCCCGATATCGGCAATCTGGGGCCGCGAACAAGCATTGGGACAATCCGAAATGGAGACCCTGAATTCATGATGTATCTTGAGCGGACCTTTTACCTTTTCCTTGAGGAAACCCCTCAGATTTTTCCCCGAGAGCAGCTCTTCAATTCGCTCAGCAATCCCATCATCGTCTAAAGCGCGGTTGGGGCAACCTGACGGCCCAAAACAGGTCTCGACCTGGAATCCGGCCACTTCCTCTTCCATATTGTTCAAATACCGTTTCTGGCAGGTCCGGACATGCTCAATGCTCACCCGCCTGCTTCCCTGATTCACCGCCTCTTCTTCAACCCGCTTCCTTACCCGTTTGCGAACAAAGAAAGGGACGCGGGATACCGCATCTTCAGCCTCTTTTGTCCAATTCATAATTTGCCCTCCTGCCTATACCATGACCTGCCCTAAAGGGTTTGATGAATCAAACCCCTACACTAGTTTATACCCACGGGAAGAAATATCCTTTGACATAAATCAAAAAAACTGTTATTAAAACTGTACCTATGGAACTGGTGCAGATGGTCGCCGACATACCGCTTTTCAAGGGCCTCCCAAAGGAGCAGCTCGATGAGGTCGTCAACTCGATGGCTGATCAGACATTCGACCGGGGACAGACGGTGCTTTCCGAAGGCGAGGCTGCCGAAGGCTTTTTCGTACTGGTCACCGGTAAGGTCAAGATTTTCAAGCTCTCCGCCGACGGGAAAGAACAGATCCTGCACTTCGTCGGTCCGGGAGAATCTTTCGGAGAGGTCCCGATGTTTGCCGACGGCCGTTTCCCGGCCAATGCCGAAACTATCGAAAAAAGCCGTATTTTCTTCTTCCCGAGGGCGGCATTCCTCGACCTGATCGGGACCGACCCCACCCTGGCAATGAACATGCTTGCGGAGCTTTCAAAGAGACTCAGACAGATGACGCGCCTTGTCGAGGAGCTTTCATTGAAGGAGGTCCCCGGCAGGCTGGCCGCTTACATACTATATATGAGCAGCGAGAGCGAGTCGGATGATGTCGGGCTGGATATCACTAAAGGACAGCTCGCAAGCCTCCTGGGAACGATACCCGAGACTCTCTCGCGGATACTCGGAAAGATGAGCGCACAAGAGGTCATTTCTGTCCAGGGGAGGAAGTTGAAGATCCTCGACAGAACTATCCTCGAAGATTTGGCTGCCGGCGGTAAGTTTGTAATTTGACGGAAATTTTTGCCCGGCCCGGAAAATTATGCCAGGTTTGATGCCAAAATAATGACACCCCTCAGGCCTCCTGATTACCCTTCCCTCATTATTTCCTTTTTATTTCAGACCTTTATATCCATTTGGCACACAACTTGCTTTTAAGTCATTACAGTAACGATAGGGAGGAGGGCACATGGGCTTTACATCGACAATCAATGACATTGCAAAATATCTGAAACGCATGATACTCGTCAACATGCTCTTCTTCAGCCTAATTATCCCCATCGTTCTGCTCTGCCTCGGGGTTGAAACTTCGAGTGTCGCTATCATTACTGCGCTCGGAGGAATGCTTCTTTGCGGAGCGAACTTTTACTTCATCAACGGCTATTTCGTCCGCAAGACCGAATCGTCCCTTACCATGTCCTATGCTTCTATACAGAATGACTACCTTTACGATGACCTGACGAAGGTTTACAACCGCCGTGCCGGACTTGTACGGCTGAACGAAGAATTCGCCCGTGCCAAGAGAAGCGGCTCCAAACTTTCGATCGCCATGGTCGATGCCGACCATTTCAAGAACATCAACGACACTTACGGCCACCTTGTAGGAGATAAAGTTCTGACTCACATCGCAGCAACCATCAAGGCTGGTCTCAGGGAATGCGACATAGTAGTCAGGTTCGGAGGCGAGGAATTCCTTGTACTTCTCCCCGATACACAGGGAAGCCGTGCATCCCTGCCACTTGACAGGCTCCGCGAGAGGCTTTCTGAAAACAAGTTTCGCCATAGTGAAGCTGAAATCCAGACAACCATCAGCATCGGCATTGCAACGGTATCATCCCTGGATGAAGACCCGATGGACACAATACACCGTGCCGACAACGCACTTTACTTAGCCAAGAGATCGGGTCGCAACAGGGTCGTCTACGACCGCAACAGACGGCACCTCACTCCTGTTCTTAGCCACGCGTAAATAAAATGCGAAGAGGGCGATCCACCGGGTCGCCCTCTTCGCATCTTTTCCCCATCAGTGCCGTCGTACCCTTGCCACCTCGTTTCTTTATGACTATATTTTTTCTAGGATCATATTCCCTATTTAGTATCGGACAGTCAGCCGGAAGGAAGAATTTTGGACTATACGATAAAGATCGGCGGCTCGGCGGGCCAGGGATTGCAGACCATAGGCGACGCGCTTGCCAGGGTGTTCGCGCGGTCAGGCTATCATGTTTTTTCTCACCAGGATTACGAATCCCGAATCAGGGGCGGCCACAATTTTTACCAGATTCGGTTTTCAGACAAGCCTGCAATGTCGTCCAGGGAGAGAATGGACATGATCATAGCGCTCGATAAGGAGACGATTCTCCGTCATAAAGCGGAGCTGTCCGAAGGGGGCCAGATCGTCTATGACTCCGAG
>JBGOVD010000015.1:0-13572 GCA_041477935.1 Dissulfurispiraceae bacterium
TAGAAAACCTCAAAGGGAGCAAAATATGAAAAAGAAACTGCTTGTCATTGCAGGCATTGTTGCCGGATTGATTGTTGTTGTTCTTATAGGACTCACACTCTATGTAAAGAGTTATCTCCAGAGTGATAAGCTAAAGGCCCTTATCATACCAAAGGTTGAGCAGGCGACAGGGAGAAAAGTCGCAATAGACGCAATTAACGTCTCTATTTTCAGCGGCATCTCGGTGCAGGGGCTCCATCTGAAAGAAAAGGATGGCGCTAAAGATTTCGTGGCGGCCAGGGAATTCGTCCTGAAGTACGATCTCATGTCTCTCCTCAGCAAGAAGCTGGTGATTAACTCCATCCAGCTTGTTGATCCGGCTCTCTCTGTAACGCGGGATGATAATGGACGGTTCAATTTTGACGACATCATCGAACATATGAAGGCAGGCAAAAAGAGTGAAGAGCCGAAGCCGGAAAGCAGCGGAGGTATTCCGTTCAGTATCATCGCCGACAAGATTGGGATCAGCAATGCGAAGGTAGAGTTCGCAGATACCAGGAAAGAACTGCCCAATGTTACGGCTGTCTCAGACGCTGAGCTGAAGGTCTTCGCAGGCACAGAGCCCGGTGCATTAAAGTTTGCGGGCAAGGTGAATCTAAAGAGCCTTGATGTCATCATGGGTGGTATTACAATGCGTACGTCCGGCACCATCGATATCGAGCCCGAAAAGATCGTGTATGCCCTGAATACATTGATCGGCAGCGATACGATCGCTACCACCGGCTCTGTGACCAACTATCTGACCGCGCCGGACATCAGGAAGGACGTCTACTCCAAGCATCTCGACCTTGCAAAGCTCATGGCACTGGGCAGCGGAGCGAAGCATGAAGATAAGCAAGCTCCGAAGGCCGGTCACGGAAAGGCCCCGGCCGGCGGCGGGAAATCCGGGGATGAGAAGAAGATGGAGATAAAAGCAGCCGGAGAGATCAAGGTTGATACTGCACTTTATGAGGGGAATACAATAAAGAATTTCGTTATGAAATATCGCTATAGCGGCGGCGTGATGACTATCGATCCCCTTTCCCTAAACTTTGCAAGCGGCGAAAAGGTCGATCTTTCAGGCGTCATGAAAGGCGATCTCGTTTTCCACTACTCACCGGACAGGGGCGATGCGGCGGATCAGATCAAACAGACCCTCGCCGGTAAAATGGTCGTCGATCTCAACAAGGTGCAGGTCAAGGAATCGAAGATAGCGGACGCTATCGCGCTCTTCACCGGGCTCGATGATCTTCGGCGTCCCGCCTTTGACAAGGGGCACTTCGATATCAAGATAAGAGACCAGAAAATGCTTATTGCAGGATTGATGACTTCGTCCCGACTGAAGGTCACACCTTCCGGCGCCGTGACTTTCAACAAAGCGCTCGACATGCTTACCGATATCGAGGTGTCGCCTGAGCTGGCTTCAAAGATGCAGGTTGCCAGATTTACGGGCTTCATGGAGAGCAAGGACGGCTGGAGGCTTATCCCCCTGAAGATCACAGGCACCACGGAGAAACCTGCCGTCGGATTCAATCAGGCCGTCCTCAATAAGCAGCTGCAAGAGGGGGTCCAGCACGAGATCGAAAAGCGTCTTTTCAAGGGAGATTCCCAGCAGAAACAGCAAGGCGAAAAGCAGCAGGATCTCTTAAAGGGGCTTTTAGGTAAGTAAGAACGATCATATGAACGCAGTTCCTCTATTTCGAAAAAGGCAAGTGGTCTATCGCTGCTCCGTGGTTGCTTATAGGTTGATACAAATTCAGGGTAATATTAATGCGGAAAGGAGTTTTCATCAGTTATGAAAGAAGTTAAATGGCCCTTGTTTTTGGCGGCAGCTCTTGTTCTTGCTTCGGTTGCGGTTTATTGTCTGCAGGTCCTTTTTTTCCACAGGACGGAGGACACGTTATTTTACCTGTTCCAGGACCTGGCATTCCTGCCGGTCAATGCGCTCCTTGTCGTGGTAATACTGGATAGATTGCTCAAATGGCATGAGAAACAGTCGATGCTCAAAAAGATGAACATAGTCATCGGCGTTTTTTTCAGTGAGATGGGAATTCGATTGCTTGCCATGTTTTCAAGCTTCGATAAGGCCGGACAGGAGATAAGGAAGGACCTTCTGATCGGGGACAGATGGTCGGACACGGATTATGCGATCGCCAGAAAGAACATAAAGAAAATCGATTTTGCTGTCGATGCCCGAAATGGAAATCTACAGGAGATGCACGATTTCTTTGTTCAGCAGAGATCGTTTGTCCTCGCCCTGATGGAGAACCCCAATCTGCTTGAGCACGAATCGTTCACCGATATGCTGCTGGCCGTTTCTCATCTTATGGAAGAACTGTCGATGAGAAGCGATCTTGCGTCCCTCTCGGCGAAGGACTTGCAGCATATATCGGGGGATATTAAAAGGGCTTTTTCTGCCCTTGTTAACGAATGGCTCGGCTATATGCACCACCTGAAGAAGGAATATCCGTATCTTTATTCGCTTGCGGTCCGGACCAATCCTTTTAACCCTGAAGCGCGTGCAGAGATAAATTAGGAATCGAAGCTCTAAGCATCGCGGCTCTTGCAGCGGGCGAAATATCGCCTCTGCCGTCACCGCCCTTTTGTTGCAGCCTTAGGATTCAGGCATTGAGGCGGTATCTTGCCGTGCAGTGCAGCAATGATATTTTCGGCCGCAATAAGCCCCATGCGCTCGCGGGTTTCGAGGGTTGAACTTCCCAAATGAGGACATAGCACGGCATTGTCCAGTGTGAGCAGTTCTTTCTTTACCTCCGGCTCTTGCTCGTAGACATCGAGACCTGCCGCGCGGATCTGACCGCTGCGAAGCGCCTCGGCCAGTGCTGCCTCATCCACAACCGGGCCGCGCGCAGTATTGATTAGAATTGCAGTTTCTTTCATGATCGCGAATTCGCCGACGCTGATCAGGTGATGTGTCAGAGGTGTCAAAGGGACATGGACGGAGACAAAGTCGGACTGGCTGAGCAGCACATTCAGTCCGGCAAAGGAGGCGCCGGTCTCCTTTTCGAAATCGGGCCTCGGGTTGTTTGCGGCGTAGAGAATCTTCATTCCGAACCCCCGTGCGCGTCGTGCAACGGCTTGTCCGATGCGACCTGCACCGATAATGCCGAGGGTTTTACCGGTCACCTCGACACCCAGCATGAAAAGGGGGGACCATCCGGTAAACCTGCCGGATCTTACGATGCGGTCACCTTCGACAACGCGACGCGCAGCCGTCAGCAGGAGCGCCCATGCCATGTCCGCGGTAGCATCGGTCAGCACGTCAGGCGTATTTGAAATAAAGATGCCGCGCTCTGTCGCCGCGGGGATATCGACGTTATTGTATCCGACCGCATAGTTAGCAAATATCCTGCACAGACTGCCGGCCTGGTCCATCAATTCGGCATCAACTTTGTCGTTAAGCATCGTAATGATACCGTGTCTGTTTTTGACCTTATCGAGCAGTTCGTTTCGCTCCAACGGGCGGTCTTCCTGATCAACTTCGACGTCGCAATGCCTTTTTAAGTACAGGACCGCTTTCTCTGGTATCATCCGTGTTATATAGACTCTATGATCTTTCATGACTGCCTCCATGCATCATTTATGGCAAAACCGTTGTCGACAGCGATATATTCATAATAACCGGAATTTGTATCAAAAACGCGCGCCGGGCAAATGAAACTGAGGATAGTCTTTTCAGTCATGCAGTTTAATGTCGAAATATGCTAAAATTTGATATGGAACGCAGGACAGCCAGGAGAACCTCGGTTAATCTGAAAGCCGAACGCATTTCTGGTAACAAAAAATACAATGTGTTTATTGAAGATATCTCGGAGACCGGCATCCATCTTATTACTGCCCCCTCTGAGGCCTACAAGAAATATATTCCGGACACTGAAATCGACGTTCGACTCTTGCTTCCCAATGGAGAGAGAATAAAACTGAGATGCAGGATCGCATGGTCGTTTCATCGCATTCCGCCTGAAAGAGAGATCGACAGCATCGGATTGGAGATTATTGACCCGCCTCTGCAATACATCGATTTCATCCGGACATTGTCGGGCGCTGCTAACTGATCTTGTTATATAAGCGGACGCACGTAAAACAAGTGGTGTGGCATTTCAGGGCAAGAATTAATATAATTTTAAAGGGGTCATTGTTAAGACTCGGGCATAGTTGATGTTTCCGTGTATGAGATCTGTTTTGCAAAAGTCGCAATTGACCTTGCTTTTGGCCGACAAAGGAAGCAAACTATTCAAGGGGTCTGTTCCAAACGTATGAATATCGCCAAAAAAATAATGCTCGGGTATGGGGCACTGCTTTTCGTTATTTTCATACATCTGACTTATTCACTTTCCAGCTTCGATCAAATGGACCAAATCAACGAGGCTATAACAAAGGTAAACAATCCAATCATCGAAGTAGCGGATCGGTTGGCGGACAACCTGCTTAGTCAGGATTTATACGCCCACCGTCTCGCTATCCTCAAGGACAGGGACAGTTTTAAACTCCTGCAATTGAAGATAAAGGACTTTGACCAGCTGGTAGCCGAAATAGGGGCCATCAATAGTCCGTTTGCCGCCGCCAAAGAATTGGCCGCAAAGGGGGCGGCCTTCCGTTCAGTGCTTGAAAGATCTTATGGGTCCAGGAAGTCGGCACTTGCGCTTTTACCTGCACAGAAAAATAGCATCGAGAAGGACTTGGAGGAAGTCATAGATCTTGCCAGGCGTGTAAGTTTCGAGGTGCGCCATGATCAGAGCGTGAAGAGCGAACTGAGCTCAAAAATCGGGCGCGAAGCATACCATGTTCTGCTGTTCTACGGGATCGGGTCGGTCTTTGTGGCCATGGGCATTACGTTCCTTTTTGCCCGCTACATTTCACGGGCTGTCGGACGACTCAAATTGTCGACGCGGCAGATCGCAGAGAGCAAGTTTAACGAGGTGAGATACCTGAATAGCAGGGATGAATTCGGAGAGGTGTCGCGCAGCATAGCCGATATGGCCAAGAAGCTTGAGCACCTTGAAAAACTGTATATAGCTGCGAACCCTCTTAGTATGCTGCCCGGCGGACTCGCTATCGATGATACCATCGGTTCGAGGCTTGACTCCGGCAGGTCGACGGCAGTCTGCATTATCGACCTCGACAACTTCAAGGTGTTCAATGACCGGTATGGCTATGCGAAAGGAAACGAGGTGATCCAGGCAACGGCTGCTATCATTACTTCCGCTGTAAAAGAAAGGGGAGCAGCTGACGATTTTATAGGGCACATCGGAGGTGACGACTTCATCGTGGTGACCGAGCCCCAGAAATATGAGGAGATATGCAAAACAATCATCAGGCATTTCGACGAGCAGATCCCGTTGCATTATGATTCCGAAGACCGGCAGAAGGGGGCAATTGTCGGCAAGAACCGGCAGGGCAGCGAGGTCGTTTATCCGCTGATGACCATCTCGATAGCTGTGGTGACGGACCGGGATGGATCGATAAAAAAGCCGCATATTCTCAGCAGGCGGGCGGCGGAACTTAAGGAGCATGCCAAGTCCCTGTCCGGGAGCGTCTATGTCATAGATAAGCGGCAGTACAGCCCCGAGGAGGATATATGACGCAGATCGTTCCGGCAAGATCCATACGGATATGCGCGGGTGCGTTTGCTGTTCTTCTGGTGCTCACTACTCTTATCAGCTGTGTGATAAGAAAGGCGGCCGCCCCTGAGTACTTTGCTGCTGAAGAGAAACGACTGACAGCGAAAATAGATGATGCGTCCGCTCCCGGCGTTCTATCGGATCTGTATGCACGCAGGGCCGGACTGCGGGTCAGGGAAGATAACCCCCATGTGGATTACCGAGGGGCACTGAGAGACTTTGAGTCTTCGCTGAATCTGGATCCCGGGCAGTGGAACGCCGGGAATATCAGGGACTGGATAGCGGCGCTGAGAAGGATCACCTCGCTCGATCAGGATGCCGGCAAAATCAAGGCGAAGTATGAGCAAAGTGAGCGCCAGAACAGGACATTGACCGGCACTGTAGAGCAATTGGAAAAACAGGAAAAGGAATTGCGAAAATCGATAGAAGAGCTGCAGTCCCTGGAACTTCAGATGGAACGGCGACGGCAACAGCTTCGATAAACCTGACGGGATAACTGGAAGGGTTTTAGTGATAAGTGTAGCGAGTGTGGCACCACATAATGTCCCGGTTGCGCTCTGTTGTCACACAGTGGTATTATTCAGAAAGTTCAGGGTTAGATGTCTGACTGAGCTACAGGCATCTAACTTATTGAATATTCAGTTAATTGGTCCGGCGCGAAGGAAGAATGATAATTGGCACACTAAATGCACAATCTAAACGGATTATCCATTTAATCCCTATTCTATCCGCGTGATCAGTAATACTCTTTCTTGCACAATTAAGAAAGAGGTCACCAAATAAGCTAGGAGGCAATATGGCGCAAAGTGATTCCGCCGCAGAAAAGGCGGCAGGCTACAAGATTCTGAGCAAAGAGATACTGAGTGATGTGACCAAGCTCATGGTGGTGGAAGTCCCTCAGGTTGCTGCCAAGGCAAAGGCCGGACAGTTTGTTATTGTCCGTATCGATGAAAAGGGTGAACGCATACCGCTGACTATAGCCGACTATGACCGGAACGCCGGGACGATCACCATTATCTTCCAGGAAGTCGGCAAATCGACCATGCAGATGGGGAAACTCAATCCCGGCGACAGGCTTTCAACCTTTGCGGGCCCTCTCGGCCATCCTACCGAAATAAAGAATTTTGGCACTGTCGTATGTATAGGCGGCGGCGTCGGCATCGCCCCGATATATCCCATAACCCGCTCTCTTAAGGAAGCGGGTAATCGTGTAATCTCCATCATCGGAGCCAGGACCAAGGAACTTCTCTTCTGGGAAGACAAGATGAGGGCTGTTTCCGATGAGCTGATAATATGCACAGATGACGGCTCGTACGGAAGAAAATGCCTCGTGACCGATCCGTTGAAGGAAATGCTGGAATCAAAGAGCGAGGACATCGTGCATGTCTGGGCCATCGGTCCGGCAATTATGATGAAGTTCGTGGCCGCAACTACAAAGCCGTTTAACGCGCCGACCACAGTCAGCCTTAATACCATCATGATCGACGGTACGGGCATGTGCGGCGGCTGCCGTGTGCCGCTGACCGACGGCGCGCAATTCGTATGTGTCGATGGCCCCGAGTTCGACGGACACAAGGTAGACTGGAACGCCCTGATGTCACGGCTCTCTTTCTACAAGGAAGAAGAAAAGGTCGCGGTAGACCAGTATACGCACAAATGCAACCTGGATATCGCTTTGGAAAAGGGGGGGAAGTAGAATGGCGGAGCTTACTGCTAAACAACGCATGCAGATTCCCAGGCATGATATGCCTGTTCAGAATGAGGTCGTAAGAAGCGGCAACTTCGACGAGGTTGCCACAGGATACACTTTTGAAACCGCCAGAGAGGAGGCCGAACGCTGCCTTCAGTGCAAGAAGCCTGCTTGTGTAGAAGGCTGTCCTGTCGGCGTTCGCATCCCGCAATTTATCAAGGCATTGCGTGATGGCGATATGACCAAGGCCGTCCATGAGATGAAGGTCAAGAACAATCTTCCCGCGATTTGCGGCAGGGTCTGTCCGCAGGAAACGCAGTGCGAGGGGAAATGCATCCTGAACAAGAAAGGCGAATCTGTCGCTATTGGAAGACTCGAAAGGTTTGTTGGAGACTACGAGCTGCAGCACCGCACCTGCCCTCTCGTGAAGGCCAAGGCAACGGGAAAGCGCGTCGCCGTGGCAGGAACCGGCCCTGCCGGTCTGACATGTGCAGTCGATCTGGGCAGACTGGGGCATGAGGTCACCATGTTCGAATCACTCCACGGCCCCGGCGGTGTCCTGATATATGGTATCCCGGAATTCCGGCTTCCCAAGGCTGTTGTTCATTCCGAGGTCGATTATGCAATTAAGTGCCTCGGCATCGATATCAAAACCGACTACATCATCGGTCGGACGCTGACACTGGGCGAGATTGTCGAGCAGTACGATGCCGTTTTCCTCGGCACCGGCGCCGGACTCCCTTCTTTCATGCGCATTCCCGGCATCAATCTTAACGGTGTCATGTCCGCCAATGAATTCCTGACAAGAGTCAATCTGATGAAGAGCTATCTCTTCCCCGAATACGATACGCCTACTAAGGTGGGTAAGAAGGTCGCCGTCATCGGAGCTGGAAACGTTGCAATGGACGCCGCGAGATGCAGCGTCAGGCTCCAGAAACTCTTTACAAAGAATGCCACCGACGAAGTGCATATTGTTTATCGTCGTTCAATGGAAGAAGTCCCGGCAAGAGGCGAAGAAGTCCATCACGCCGAAGAAGAAGGAGTCATCTTCGACTTGCTTACGAACCCTGTTGAGATAATCGGAAATGAAAAGGGCACGGTAAAGGCGATGCGCTGCATACGTATGGAACTCGGCGAACCCGATGCATCCGGCAGGCGCAAACCTTTGCCGATAGCCGGATCGGAGTTCGAGATAGAGGTGGACACCGTGATCGTGGCGATGGGAACCAGCCCGAACCCGCTTGTCTTCGTTGATGCCGACGGCCTTGAGAGGACCAAATGGGGGACGACCGTAGCAGAAGAGGCAACCGGGCGCACCACCAAGCCAAAAGTATGGGCCGGAGGTGACGTCATGACGGGCGCTGCTACAGTCATAAGCGCTATGGGCGCCGGCAAGAGATCGGCTGCCGACATGCACAAATTCATGATGGAAAACGCTTCCTGGTAGACGGTTCTAAATCGACATAGCTTACAAAGAGGGGTCCTTTCGAGGGCCTCTCTTTGTTTTTGCATCACAATGCCGATATGGGAGCGGAATGAAAGATGACTATAACTTGATATAATTGCCTATAGTGCTATGATACAATAAAGGACAAACATAATAACATTATATAAAGTTCTGCCTCCAGGAGGGAGTCCCATGGCATCGTTCAGATTCAAGGATTGGAAGATTTCGACCAAGATCATCGGTATCTCGGTATTTACTATCCTGGCGGCTGTCCTGGGCGTGCTGCTCTATTTTCTTCCCATGATGCAGTCTAAACTGATCGAGGAGAAGAGGTCTGCAACAAAAAACGTAATTGATATCGCCTATACACTCGTCGCCGAATATGATGCGCGAGCGCAGAAGGGAGAATTCAGTGTTCAGGATGCCCAGAAAAGGGCGCTCACCAGGATCAAAAGCCTCCGTTACAAGAATGACGATTATATCTGGATCAATGACATGCATCCCACAATGATCATGCACCCGATGAAACCGGAGCTGGATGGTAAGGATCTCAGCGAGAACAAAGATCCGAATGGCAAGAAGCTATTTATCGAGATGGTGAATGTATGCAGGGAAAAGGGTGAAGGCTTTGTTGACTATCAGTGGTCTAAACCGGGGCAGGAAAAGCCGGTTCCGAAGATATCTTTCGTAAAGCTTTATAAACCGTGGGGATGGGTCATCGGCAGCGGCATTTATATCGATGATGTTTCAGCCGAGATGGCGAAGGTCAGGAGCAGAGTGCTGATAGCTACTGCCATCGGGGCATTGGTAATTATTTTTATCGTCTTTCTGATCTCGATCGTAATAACCAGGCCGCTTAAGGCAGGAGTCATTTTCGCCAACCGCATGGCTGAAGGCGATTTTACGGCAGCTGACCTCGATATCAAATCGAAGGACGAGTCAGGGACGCTTGCCGCCGCATTGAATAAAACCAAGAATGAGCTCAGCCATTTGCTTAATACTGCGATGGGCAGCGTCACCGGTACAGCCAATCAGGTGGCCTCGGCGTCGGAGCAGCTGTCGGCTACGGTGCATCAGATGACTCGAAGGCTCGATGAGCAATCGAAGAAATCAATACAGGTTGCGACAGCGGCGACTGAAATGTCACAAACCGTTGTAGACATAGCCAAGAACGCTTCCAATATCGCGTCATCCTCAGTCGATACACTGAAGATCGCGCAAACTGGAGAAAAAATTGTAGGCGACACCGTCAACGAAGTCCGGGTGATCTCGAACACTGTTGCTGAGTCCTCACAGCTGATAAAGACCCTGGGAGAACGCTCGCAGCAAATCTTCGAGATCGTAGATGTCATCAAGGACATTGCGGACCAGACGAACCTTCTGGCCCTCAATGCTGCTATCGAGGCTGCCCGGGCCGGGGAGCAGGGAAGGGGCTTTGCGGTTGTGGCCGATGAAGTGCGCAAGCTGGCTGAAAAGACTTCTAAGGCTACCGCCGAGGTCGGCGAGATGATCGGAGCCATTCAGAGCGAAACGAGCAGGGCTGTTTCCGCAATGGCAGAGAGCCAGACGAGGGTTGAGAAGGGAGTGGCCCTTTCCTCCGATGCAGGCAGCGCATTACGCAAGATTCTCGACAGCGTACAGGGCTTGCAGTCGATGGTACAGCATATTGCATCGGCGACGGAAGAGATGTCGACTGTCTCCGAATCGATAAGCGCAGATATAGAAGTGATCGCCTCGGTTTCTAAAGAGACCAACAGCAGTGCTATCGAGATAGAGGCGGCTTCGAATAACCTGGCCAGGCTTTCCACGGACCTGCAGGAAGTGACCAGGAAATTCAAGACAACGGGGACGGGAAGATAACGTAGTCCTGAAAAGAAAAGAAGGAAAGATAACAATGAGGCCCGGCATATCCGGGCCACTTTTTTCCGGCTAGAACCCATCTCAAAATATCATTATCACACAATTACGCCTTTTATCGTCATTCCCGCGAAGGCGGGAATCCAAGTTTTACAGGCTTTTAAATGGACCCCCGCCTTCGCGGGGGTGACGCTCTTTATCGAATTGCCGATTTTGAGATAGATTCTAAAATGATTCGAGATATTTTATCCGCTCTTCAGTCGCTGGATGTGACGACAGATAATCCAACTTATTGCCATTCTTATCAGTGGATCCTGTGCGCTTATGATGATCATCCTCCAGTTTTGCAAGCATGGAAGCAAGCAGTTTTGGCGAAAGGTTGTTTTGCCTGAGAGTTACCGCAGCGAAGCGGTCGGCATCCTGTTCGAATGAGCGTGAATATTTCGCTTCGAGCAGCCAACCCGAAAGGGCCGCTCCAAGACTGCTCACGTCGCCGAAATAGGCGCCCAGGACAAGGGCCACTACCGACCTCTGGATAATCTGACGCATGCCGTGGCGCAGCTCAACATGGCCGGCTTCATGCGCGTAGACCGCGACGATCTGATCGTCATTGTCGGCTAGTTCGACCAGCTTATCAATGAAGACGATAGTGCCGTCAGGCAAGGCAAAGGCGTTGGCCCCGAACATCTTGCTGCTCCTGAATTCTACCTTCGTTGGCAATGCCTGCCTGGAGGGAAATTTTATTTGCTCGAACCTTTCTCGCAGTTGTTGTTGTCTTTCTACTGTCAGGGTTGTCGGCTGAAGGATCTTACCGTCTATACTGGAGAGCGCCTGTTGACTTATAAGGCTGAGTACCCTGACGGGGAGACGGAACGCAAGTTTCTCCGCCGCCCATGGCAGTCCCCAGCGATAGCCCGCAGAAAGAATGACCGCGAGCAGAAGAAACGAAAGCGCAACCCATCGCCATGATCTCAGCAGGCGCTGAACGAGCGACTCTCCGCGTCCGGCCCGCTTGAGAAAGGCTGAGAGCCGGCCGCTGTCGGGCAGCTCACATGACGACCCATCCCGGAAACGCAAAATGCGATGTGCCCCCTCCAGGCGTTCCGATACGGAGACTTCAGCAAGAGGGAGGCTCCGGTCTATTCCCTTCCCGCTGATCTTGCATTGTCCCTCAACGATGGAGACAAAGACCGGATGGGCCCGGCTGCTTATGCCGTCATAATAGAGGCCGGTAATCTCCGGCCTTTCATGTTCAGAATGAGACATCGAAGCCGAATGCATCAGAGATCTCTTCACCGGCAGCCGACATGTCGGATGCGGCATCGGTTGTAAAAGTATCAAGATTGCGGTCGGCCATAAGCGCCATGGTTTCCGCGCGATAGTGCGACAGTCTTACGGCTGCCCACGGCCAGTATAGCCCTAAAGTTATGAGTGTCAGGACGAAGTTACCGATAAGGATGCCCGCGAGCCTGAACACACCCTGAGTCGATTCGAACCGGGCTGGTCCGAGACTCACATTGTTCCAAATCAGGTTCGTCATCCTGGCCTGGAAAAATGGATAAGATATCATGAGAATGGAAAAATATGCAATGAAAATTCCTATCGGGGCAATCATCGCCATGGTCTTCATGGAGCTGTTAGACATTGACATGAAAGAGCCTATGAGCACAGCCCCAATGGCCGGGACTACGAGTGCAAGACCCGCGGCTTTTATGAATACGCCATATACTGGCCCTGCACTGACGTTAAGTTCCGCTTTTGTAAGGCCGAAGGCCGAGTTATTATAGATAAATGCTCTGATCCTCTGGTAGAAAAGCGGATAGCAGAGGCCGAACGAGATGGGAATAAGCATTCCGTAAACATATAAAACCTTCGCGGCTGCTCCGGTTGTTCCTAGGAAACGGAAGCGAATCCCGCGCCAGCTGGTGTTATGCAGGCGGAAGGCAAAGGAACGGGTAATGAGCCAGGGCAGCACCCCAAGGACTATGCCGAGCATGATGAAGTAAAGAGCGATGTGGATATTTGGAGAGAACTTGAGACCCATCAGGAGTACGAAAGCAATTATCCTGCCCTTCAGTATAGCGATAGGATTACCGTGGTAGTCCAGGCTTGACCCGGCGACGCGCATATTGCGGTAAAAATACTGGTTCTTTCTGACCTTTGCCCATGCCGAGTATATTCCGAGGGTCAGTATCGAGAGGAGCAGATTGACGATCCAGATGCGAAAATACTCGCTTCCGGAACCTGTGAATTCAAATTGGTAGCTGCCCGGCGGTGAGCCTGAAGGCGCATCATGAGCAGGTTCTTCGCTATTCCCTGTATTTCCCAGGCAGGCATCGCACACCAGCCCGCGAGTGGTCGAGTGCGTCCTGCTCCATGCAGTCTCTCTGCCGCAATCGGCGCATATGGCGGTGGCTTCTCTTTCCCGTGTGGTCTGAGTTTCGTCAAAAGTACCGGATTTATTGGTTATGCCGGCGTCAAGGCCGGCATAGGGGTCCCAGTCTGGTTCCTCCGTCTTTTCAGGTGCATGCGGTCCCGGCTGAGTGGCTTTCGGGGGAGTTGTTGAGCTGCTGCCGACTATCTCGCTGTAAAGCAGCCATTTTGAGGTAAGTTCATTCCAGACCTTTGTCTCAGGCTTTATCTTCCCCTGGGAAGCGAGTTGCTTCATCTGCTCATCAGAGATCGGCCCGACCTTTGCGTCTCCGTCCTTATAATACCAGTCCATGTCATTCTCCCTGTGTACAGTGGTGGAGGCAGTCTGAGACACGACAGCAAAAAATTAATATTTAATCAATCAGCGGAGGCCTTTCTATACCCGGGCGGATTTTGCGATGACCCTCGTGCCGCAGATGCGGTCATGCAATGTGCGTTTTTCG
Organism: Dissulfurispiraceae bacterium; assembly: GCA_041477935.1. Lineage (GTDB taxonomy): Bacteria > Nitrospirota > Thermodesulfovibrionia > Thermodesulfovibrionales > Dissulfurispiraceae > Fen-1308. Next base: position 13,528 of record JBGOVD010000015.1, read on the forward strand.
GTATCAAAAGCGGCCATGATATATCCGAAGGCAAATGGAATGGCA
>JBGOVD010000370.1:0-2892 GCA_041477935.1 Dissulfurispiraceae bacterium
CTCCATTTCATCCATACAGCGGCGATTCAAGATAGGATACAACAAGGCGGCCACTATAATGGAACTGCTCGAAGAAGACGGCTTCGTCGGCCCGCCCAAGGGCGCAGGCAAGCCGAGGGACTTCATCAGGAGGCGATATAATGAAAAAAATTAGCGTCATTTTCTTTTTGCTCTGCTTTCTTCCAGCACCGCTCTTATATGTTCATGCGGAAGAGGACCAGGTTTCTAAAATACAAAAAGCTTACGAGGGCATAAATGACATCAAAGGAAACTTTGTCCAGAAAAGCTTCATCAAGGACCTTAAGCGGACGGACATTTACAACGGCCGCTTCTTCATCAAACCGCCGAAGATGAAATGGGAATATGCGGGTGACCGGCCTCAGGCGATCTACGTAACTGGAAACGAAATCATCATCTATCAGAAAAAAGAGAACCAGGTTATAAGATCTAAATTCGACCGGGCCACTTATGGACAGGCCCCGATCAGCCTTCTTGCGGGCTTCGGCAATATCAGGCAGGAATTCGACATCATCTCGAATACACCTGACCGCGTCGTCATCAAACCCAAGAAACCTATGGGCAACATCGAGCACATCGAGATCGCACCTTCCGATGGAACATTCCCGATAAAGTCACTTACCATCATGGACAGCCTTTCTAACAAGATAGAGATTACATTGAAGGACGTCAGGACGAATAGCGGAGTGAAGAATTCAGTCTTCAACTTCATTCCTCCGAAAGATGCCGCAGTGCTGGAGCAGTGAGTGCAGAGTGAGCCCCAGATAATTTACAGGAAGGCACTACCGTCCGATTATCGCGGCATTAAAGCGCTGCAAAAGCTGAACCTGATCGGCAACCTCAGCCCGCAGGAAACCGAGGACGGATTTCTGTCTATCGAGATGGACGAATGGCAGTTCGATGAGATCAACAGGGACATAGGCATAGCAGTGGCGGTTTCAGGACATGAGATTACGGGTTACCTGTGCGGAACCTCGTACTCCTACAGCTTGCACTTTCCCATCCTTAGGACAATGCTCGGCAAACTGCATGAGCTTGCTATCGAAAAGAAACCTCTCACCGCAAGCAACACATTCGTATACGGTCCTGTATGTATCGCGATATCTGCAAGGGGGACCGGTCTTTTAAGCGGCCTGTATGAGGAGCTTAAACGCATAGCAGCGTCGCGCTATGGGTATTGCGTACTTTTCATCTCGGACAGGAACAAGCGTTCCTTCAATGCACACCTGAAGCTGGGTATGAAGCCTCTCGGCATGTTCGAATTCAATAAAGGTCAGTTCTACATCCTGGGAGCAGCACTTTAGTATTTCTCCATATGATCACCTAAAAACCCCTCCTCCCTCCCCTTCGTAAGGGGAGGATTATAATAAATAAAAGGAGTAAAGATATAGTGAGCGATCAAAATAACAGTCTGATTGAAGATTTGGGAACAAAGCATTTTTCGATCATCTCCGGAGAGCTGAATATCAGGGACAAGCAGGTGCGCGCAGTTGCCGCCCTTTTGGAAGAGAGCGCTACCGTGCCTTTTATCGCACGCTACAGGAAAGAGGCGACCGGGTCTCTCGATGAAGTGGCTATTACCGGGATCCGTAACCGCCTGGACCAGCTCCGGGAACTCGACAAGAGACGCGAAGCTATTCTCAAGTCCCTTGATGAGCGGGGACAGTTGACTGATGAGTTGAAAGATAAGGTCCTCGCCGCAGAGACAATGGCCATACTTGAAGATATCTATCTGCCTTACCGCCCCAAACGGCGCACAAAGGGGACCATAGCACGGGAAAAGGGACTCGAACCTCTCGCGCAGCTGATCTTCGACCAGGGAGAGATAGAACCTCTCTCTTGTGCAGCAGAATTCGTCGATCCGGAGAAGGGGGTGGCCTCACCTGATGAGGCACTCGCCGGAGCAAGGGACATCATTGCCGAATGGATCAACGAAAACGATATTGCGCGTGCAAAGATGCGGGAACTTTTTTTCATAAAAGGCGCCTTTCGGTCCAGGGTCATCTCGGGGAAGGAAGAGGAAGGAGCCAAGTACAGGGATTATTTCGACTGGGAAGAACCCGCAGTAAGGGCGCCCTCACACAGAATCCTGGCTATGAGACGAGGAGAGAATGAAGGCTTTCTTGCACTCCGTCTTGCCCCTCCTGAAGAAGATGCAATCTCGCTGCTCGAAAACCTGTTCGTTAAAGGTGGCGGTCTTGCCGCAGACCATGTCAGGACAGCTGTTCGCGACTGCTACAAGAGACTCCTGTCGCTCTCGATGGAGACGGAAATGCGGCTTGCAACCAAGAAGCGTGCCGATGAAGAAGCGATCAGGGTATTCGCAGAAAACCTCCGCCAGCTCTTGCTTGCGCCGCCACTCGGACAAAAGAGCGTTCTTGCGATTGATCCCGGTTTCCGTACAGGCTGTAAGGTGGTCTGCCTGGACCGGCAGGGAAAACTGCTGCACAACGACACGATCTTCATCCTGTCCGAAGGAGGGACTGCAAAGGCGTCCGAAAAGATAACCGACCTCTGCGCACGCTTCGACATTGAGGCGATAGCTATCGGCAACGGCACGGCAGGCCGTGAAACAGAGGCATTCATAAAGAAGCTCAATCTCCCCAGCTCGATCATCGTCGTAATGGTCAATGAAAGCGGTGCATCTGTTTATTCAGCCTCTGAAACAGCGCGTGAAGAATTCCCCGACCATGACGTGACGGTCCGCGGGGCGGTATCTATTGGCCGGCGCCTGATCGATCCACTGGCTGAGCTTGTAAAGATCGATGCGAAATCCATCGGAGTCGGCCAGTATCAGCATGATGTCGATCAGGGCATCCTAAGGCGAAGCCTCGACGATGTGGTCATGAGCTGCGTGAATGCCGTGGGTGTTGA
>JBGOVD010000382.1:0-2729 GCA_041477935.1 Dissulfurispiraceae bacterium
CTCGACTCCCCTGGCGGGATACCGACGTTCAGATCGAAGGCCCTGCCGTGGCTGAGTTCCAGAAATTATTTCTCGAAACATGGAAGAGCCAAAAAGGCCCGGCTCTTTTGGATCATAACTATTTCCCCGATCTTCGGGACAGGGGGACGGCCCTGGTTCAAGTAGTCGGCAGCACAAGGGGACAAATTAACAGGCTGACTTTTGTCCTTTACGTTTCCGCTGTTACGTTTGCAGGGAAATCGGTTCATATGACCAATGCCTATTTCGTTCCGGATAAACAGATCATGAAGGCCCTCACGGATGCAGCGCAACGCGGCGTCGATGTTCGGATCGTCCTCCCTAAAGTAAGCATACATCCGATGACATCATATGCCGGGCAATATTACTATTCGGACCTCTTGCGGTCAGGGGTGAAGATGTACGAACGCCGCAATGCTATCCTGCATGCAAAGACCGCTGTCATAGACGGCGTATGGTCCACCGTCGGCTCGACTAATATGGACTTCCAAAGCTTTCTGCGCAATGATGAAGTAAATACCGTCATTTTGGACCGCGAGTTTGCTGCCGATATGGAAAAAATGTTCGAGGCGGATATTGCAGCGTCAGACATGATTCAATGGGGTGAATGGCAAGAAAGACCTTTATGGCCGCGGATCAGGGAATGGTTCGCGCATTTGCTGTCCAGGTGGCTTTAATTCGGGGCCGCGTCTACTGTCCCGTCTGTGCAAAGCTCCCTATCTTCTTGATCTTCTTGTATCTGTCATCGACCAGTTTGGCGGCAGGCTTTCCCTGCAGCGTTTCGAGAGTTTTGAGGACGTATTCTGAAATCCGCTTCGCCACCCCTTCCGGGTCACGGTGAGCGCCGCCCAACGGTTCCGGGATGATATCGTCAATGATCTTGAACCCTTTCAGGTCGGTAGCCGTCAGCTTCAGCGCTTCGGCCGCCCTCGAAAAATCTTCTGGTCCGAGCTCTCCGTTCTTGCGCCATAGAATAGCTGCACAACCTTCAGGAGAAATGACTGAATAGACCGAATTTTCGAGCATGGCGAGCTTGTCGGCTACACTCAGCCCAAGTGCCCCGCCGCTTCCGCCCTCTCCGATAACGACGGCTATGACCGGAGTTTTGAGCCTGGCCATCTCCATAAGATTCGTTGCGATCGCCTCAGCTTGTCCTCTCTCTTCAGCCCCGATGCCTGGATAGGCTCCGGGTGTATCGATCAGCGTGACGACCGGACGCTTGAACCTCTCTGCAAGCTTCATAAGACGGAGTGCCTTGCGAAATCCTTCAGGATTGGGCTGACCGAAATTACGGTAGATACGGTCCTTTGTGCTCCTGCCCTTCTGATGGCCGATGATGACCATCGGGATGCCGCCGATCTTGCCTACACCGCCGACGATTGCGGGATCGTCGGCGAACCGCCTGTCGCCGTGGAGTTCTACGAAGTCCTCGACCATCATGGAGATATAATCGAGTGTGTATGGACGCTCCGGATGGCGTGCCACAAGGGTCCGCTGCCAGGGTGTGATGTTCGAATAAATCTCGGACCTCAAGTCCTTCGCCTTTTTTTCGAGTTTCTTTATCTCAGATGTTATATCAAGCTCACGCCCGTCAGATAGCCTCTTCAGCTCCTCGATCTTTGTCTCCAGTTCTTCGAGCGGTTTCTCGAATTCAAGATAATACGCCATTCATATCTCCTGTCACTATCTTCTTAATAGACCCTGACCCGCTCGCCGGTAAGTCTTTCGACCTCAAAGACGAAATTGCTGCAGGGCTGAAGCTGGGTAACGATGACAATGCTGAAATCCTTCATATACAGCTTAAGCTGCACCGAGCCGCTGTCTTTCCCTGTAGCGGGGGAGGCAAGTAATCCCCTGATGTTTCTAAGCTTATCGAGGGTATCGACGCGGTCGCCCCTTAATGATACCTCATATTTAATAGCAATCTCCATACCGGAGATGTCCTGGATCTCACGCACTATGATCTTGGCCCCCTTGTCGGCCCTGGTCAACTGACCTTTGATAAGGATAATAGCGCCTTTTTTCAGCATCTCCGCGTTTTTCCGATAAAGGTCCGAAAAGGCGAGCGCCTCGGCGCTGCCGGTCTCGTCTTCCATTAGCAGGTAGGCAGTGATGCTCTTTTCCTTTGCCTTTGTCTTAATGTCTCCTATGATTCCGGCGATAGTGATGTCTGTCCTGTCATCGGAATAGCCCTTTCCGTTGGACGTCTCCCCGGAAGGCTGGTCCTGCATTTCAGCTATGGCACCTATCGGCGTCACATTCATCATTGCGAGGGTCTTACGAAATCTCGCCATCGGGTGTCCTGAAATGTAAAAACCGAGAGACTCTTTTTCATACCCCAGCAAAGTATTCTCATCCCACGCCTGTGCGCTCTCAGCGGAGGGCTCCATATCGCCGAACAGCCCGGGGCCTTTGCTGGCCGGTTTCCCCTGCGATGCGGCGGACTCAATTGCCATGGCCCTGATATGACCCGAATTGAGCGAGCGGCAGGTTCCATCGCCGGATGCCTTCGACCGGTAAAGTGAATCGAATGCACCTGCCTTGATAAGGCTTTCGATCACCTTTTTGTTGACCTTCTTGTTGTCGATCCTCTTCAGGAAGCTCTCGAATGTCTCGAAGGCTCCTTTTTCGCGTTCCGCAAGTATCACTTCCAGGGCCGCTCCACCGACGCCTTTTACTGCCTCCATCCCGAACCTTACCGAGCTTCCGTC
>JBGOVD010000202.1:0-4805 GCA_041477935.1 Dissulfurispiraceae bacterium
CGAACCCCCGGCCTACAGATTCGTAGTCTGACGCTCTATCCAGCTGAGCTATGGGCGCGACCAAGAGAAATATAATACCATAAGGTGAAAAGAAATCGTAAGCAGACTATATTGCTATAATAAAATATCAGGTAATGCTTTTAGAGTTGTCATTCCCGCAATCCGCCTTTGGCGGAGCGTCGGGAATCCTTCAGAAAGACAGGAAAGATTTCCGACATCCGCCCGAGGCGGACGGAATGACGGATCGGCGGCTGAATGCAGCCTGGCCAATGATTGTTTAAAAATGCTGAAATGCCGCCATTTACGCTGAGGGAGAAGAACAATAATGTCGGATGGAAAGAAAATAATAGTCTGCGTTGAAAGGGAGCACGGAACATACAAGACATGTTCCCGTGAGCTTGAAAATCAATTCGGCGATAAAATTTCATTGGTTCATTTTGAGACCGCAAAAGAAGCGCTGGCTTATCTGACCACTAACAGGTCAGACCTTGTGATTTCGAGTCTTCTTCAGTCTCAGATAGACGGGATCGATTTATTGAACTCATCCAAAGAGATTAATCCGGGCTTGCCGTTCATCATTTATACAAACCTTGAATATAAGGAAGAGTTCTTTGCCTGGGGATTCAAACCGGATGCATATGTGGTCAGAAGTCCCGATTTATCGGGCCTGCTGGAGGCGGTGGCAAAGTTTCTTAATATGTAGGGGCGAACGGCCGTTCGCCCCTACAAACTCAACTTATCGATGCATTCCTTCATGTCATCGGGGACAGGTGCCGAGAATTCCATGAACTGCCTGGTATGGGGATGATCGAATCCAAGTGTTTCGGCATGCAGCATCTGGCGCGGGAATTGGATTTTTCGGCCTTTTATCTCTACTTCAGTTTTCTTTCCGTAAGTGCTGTCTCCGAGCACCGGATGGCCGATTGCCGCGAAGTGTACGCGTATCTGATGTGTCCGTCCGGTGCCGAGCCTCGCTTCGATGAGGGTCGCCTTGTTCAGCCTTCTGAGCACCTTCCAGCGCGTGACCGCTTCCTTGCCTCGTTTTGTCCGCGTCGACATTTTTTTCCTGTCGGAATCGGAACGGCCTATGGAGAGGGTAATCTCTCCGGAATCATCCTTTAATAGTCCTGATACGAGGGCGATGTACTTCCTGTGAATCGAGCGCTTCCTGAATTGTTCGACCAAATTATAGTACGCAGCATCGTCGAGCGCAACAACAATGGTGCCGGAGGTTTCTTTATCGATCCTGTGGACGACGCCGGGGCGCAGATCGCCGCCGATAGATGCAAGTTTAGGCGCATGATATGCCAATGCATTCATCAGAGTTCCGCCGCTGTGCCCGGCAGCGGGATACACAACCATTCCCGCCGGCTTATCGATAACCGCGAGGTATTCATCCATGAAAAGGATCGTCAGAGGCAGGGCCTCAGGAACAAGTGAGCTGTCCGACTGTGCGGGCAGGCTTACTTCAATCGTATCGGAATTTTTTACTTTATACCCCGGGCTTTCGAGTTTTCCATTTACCAGGATCTGTCCATCCCTGATTAACTTCTGGGCATGGGAACGCGTGAAGCCGGCCCCCTCCGCCGCAAATATATCGAGTCTCTTTGATATGTCATCCGGTGCAGCAGCAAGTCTCAGAACATTCCTGCTGCCTTTAGTTTTTGTATCTTCCATAATTTACAAATATTATATCAGAGTGATAAAATTCCAATTTGAGAAAGACGGTGACTATATCAGCATCAGGAGGACTGTTTGAAACTCAATGAGATGAACATCCGGGAACTGAGGCGTCTTCTCGACAACCGCGAAGTCTCGGTCAGGGATGTGCTTGACGATGTATACGGCCGCATCGACTCTGTCGAAGATAAGGTCAAGGCCTTTATAACAGTAACAAGAGAAGAGGCATACCGGATGGCGGAGCAGGCCCAGGAATCAATAGTTTCGAACCGGATGTCGCTTCTGAGCGGAATCCCCATCGCCGTTAAAGACAATATGTGCACCAGTGGAATATTGACCACGTGTGCTTCAAAGATCCTTTATAATTTCATACCGCCTTATGAAAGCACGGTCACATCAAAGCTGAAGGAGCAGTCATACGTCCTGGTCGGCAAGACGAACCTTGATGAATTCGCCATGGGTTCCTCGACCGAGAACTCGGGCTTTCATACTTCGCGAAATCCGTGGAACCTGGAATGTGTGCCGGGAGGAAGCAGCGGAGGCTCCGCTGCTGCGGTTGCCGCCGGAGAATGCATAGCGGCTATAGGTTCCGACACCGGCGGCTCGATCAGGCAGCCGGCTTCGCTTTGCGGTGTTGTGGGGCTGAAGCCGACTTACGGGCGCGTGTCGAGGTACGGGCTGGTCGCATATGCTTCGTCACTGGACCAAATTGGGCCGATCACCAGGGATGTATCAGATGCCGCTGCAATGCTTGCAGTTATTGCGGGTCACGATCCTCTCGATTCAACATCGGTGTCTTACGATACGCCGGATTATGCAGCCGCTTTGGGCAAAGAGATCAGAGGCCTCCGTATCGGCATACCGAAGGAATTCTTTATCGGAGGCATTGATAAGGATGTCGAAGAGGCCGTGCATACTGCGATAAAAAAAATCGAATCTCTCGGCGCTACGGCCGTCGAAGTCTCGCTACCGCATACAGGTTACGCGACGGCGGCATATTATATACTCGCCACGTCTGAGGCATCATCGAACCTCGGGAGGTACGACGGCGTGAAGTATGGGCTAAGGGAATCCGGGAAGGACCTTATAGACATGTATCTGAAAACCAGGGCAAAGGGCTTCGGTCCCGAGGTCAAAAGGAGGATCATGCTAGGAACTTATGCCCTTTCGTCCGGATATTACGATGCATACTACAAAAAGGCCCAGCAGGTGAGGACGTTGATAAAGAATGATTTCGACAATGCCTTCAAAGAGGCGGATGTCATCGTCACCCCGACGTCTCCTACGCCTGCTTTCAAGATCGGAGAAAAGGCCACGGACCCGCTCCAGATGTACCTTTCTGATATTTTCACGATATCGGTGAACCTCGCCGGGGTGCCGGGCATATCGATCCCCTGCGGTTTTACGAAGGGGAATCTGCCGGTCGGCCTCCAGATAATCGGAAAACATTTCGATGAAGAGACGTTGCTGAAGACGGCATATGCCTATGAGCAAAGCACCGACTGGCACACGAGGAGGCCCTTGCTATGAAAAGCGGCTTTGATACCGGCGCAATAGTGAAAAAGTACGAAGTAGTAATAGGCCTTGAAGTGCATGCCCAGCTTCTCACGGAAACGAAGATGTTTTGCCGCTGCTCTACTAAATTCGGCTCGGAACCGAACTCTCAGACCTGTCCGGTCTGCATCGGCATGCCGGGCGTCCTGCCGGTGATGAACAGGAAGGCGGTCGAATATGCCATCCGGACCGGCCTTGCCACGAATTGCAGGATTGCCCCATACAGCAGATTCGCAAGGAAGAATTACTTCTATCCCGACCTTCCCAAGAACTACCAGATAAGCCAGTATGAGCTGCCGCTCTGTGAAAAGGGTTTTGTCGAAATCATGGTCGACGATGAAGTGAAGAGGATCGGTATCACCAGGATTCATATGGAGGAGGATGCCGGGAAAAATATCCATGAGGAGCGGGGCGATTACAGCTTTGTCGACCTGAACCGCACCGGTATCCCACTGATGGAGATCGTCTCAGAGCCAGACATCAGGAGCCCCAGGGAAGCCGCCGAATATATGAAGAAGCTTAGGGCAATTCTCAGGTATCTTGGGGTTTGTGACGGGAACATGGAACAGGGTTCCCTCAGGTGCGACGCTAACGTGTCAATAAGGCCGGTGGGGCAAAATGAGTTCGGAACGAGGGCGGAGCTGAAGAACATCAACTCATTCAAGTTTGTGGAGAAGGCCCTTGAGTACGAGATAAAAAGGCAGGTCAGTGTGGTCGAGGAAGGTGGAAGGATAATCCAGGAAACAAGGCTGTGGGATTCAGCAGCCGGAGTGACCCGTTCCATGAGATCGAAGGAAGAAGCGCATGACTACCGTTATTTTCCCGAGCCTGACCTTCCGCCGATACTGGTCAGTCAGCCATGGATCGATGAGATAAAATCGAATCTGCCGGAACTGCCGGATGAAAAGCGGCATCGTTTCATCGAAGAGCATGGTCTCCCGGAATATGATGCAGAGCTGCTGACCTCTGAGAAGGCGATTGCAGATTGGTACGAAAAGGCAGTCGAAGCAGGCGGACAACCCAAGACGGTTTCGAACTGGATGATGGGCGATCTGATGCGCCTCCTCAATGAAGAGAACAAGTCGGTCGACGAATTGCTTTTTGGTCCAGCCCAGATGGTCGGTATGCTGAAACTGATTGATGATGGCACGATAAGCGGTAAGATCGCCAAAACTGTTTTTGAAGAGATGTATAAGACAGGGAAGGACGCGGGAGACATAGTCAAAGAAAAGGGGCTTGTCCAGATCAGTGACACCAGCGAGATCGAGAAGGCCGTCGATGAAGTACTGGCGAAGAGCACGGGCGAGATAGAGCGATTCAAAGCCGGCGATGAAAAGTTGATGGGTTTCTTTGTGGGTCAGGTGATGAAGGCGACGAAGGGCAAAGCAAACCCCAAAATGCTCAACGACTTGCTCAGAGAAAGGCTCAGCAAGTGAGAGGGGAGCCTCAAAAGGGGAATGCTTTTCCCAAATGAGGACAAAAAATAATATATGTATAGCAAAAGCAGTGAAAAATATGCTTAAATTATTGGTACCGTATTTGCACATATTAATTTGGATATAGAACAGAAG
>JBGOVD010000268.1:0-4053 GCA_041477935.1 Dissulfurispiraceae bacterium
GCCGGACATCCTTTCCGGGATATTCATAGTTGACGAGAGAAAAAAAGACGAATCGAAAATAATAGTTGCGAAGGAAGGCCATATTCTGTCCGACGCTGACGCCCTTAGCTTTGCCCTGAAAGGCGGCCATGTCTACATCACAGGCAAGAACTCCTTTACAGAGATCACCTTCGGGGCCTACTATTTCAGGCTCACGCCGGCCCTGGATCAAACCAATAAAAAGAGCAGCGAGCTTACCCCATTCCAGCTGATTTCGGAGTCCGGAGGCAACCCCGACAAAAAGATTCCTTATCTCCTTGAGTTCTACCGGCGTCTCTCCATGCCCGGTGTCTGTCTCATCATAATCTTCCTTGGGCCGTCTCTTGCCCTTATCGCCGGAAAAACGGGAAGACTGGGGGGCCTGACTATAGGCCTGCTGGTCTTTGCGACATATTATTCGGTCATGATCTATGGTGAAAATCTCGCGCGTTCAGGTGCCCTGCCCCATTTCGTGGGGGCCTGGCTCTCATTTGTTATGCTTGGTGCGTTTTCAATCTATGCTTTCGAGAGGGTCAACAAAAAATGATGCTCAGGGTTCAACGGATGTACATCGCCGACTTTTTCAAAGTGCTTTTCATCCTCACACTGGGAATGTCGGCGCTATTCGGCGTCCTCAGCCTCATCGACAAGTTGGAAGAGTTCATGCCGCACAACCCTGCGTTCAGTCTTCTGCTTCAATATGCGCTCGCAAGCATCCCTCGAAACATTATCTACTTTTTGCCAATGACTACCCTCCTGAGCAGTCTGTTCATTTTTTCGCAGGCGATTAAAAGGAGGGAGATCGTAGCCATAAAGACCTCGGGGGGCCGAATGAAGGCCGTTCTGACCCCCTTTGTAGTGATCGGAGTTCTCCTTACGCTGACAGGTTTCGTTTTGGGAGAATTCGTAGTGCCGTTCACAGCCAAGAAGGTGCGCGCGACCGCTGCTGAGATAACAGGACGGGGTAAGCGGCTGGCCTTTTTTAAAGAGGGCACTCTTTACATACGCGGCAAAGACGGCTCGATCGTAAAGATCTCACTCTTCCTGCCGTCCCAGAACATCTCCAAAGGCATAAGTATCTTCAAGTTCAATGAAGACGGCCTTACGGAGCGAATAGATGCCGAAACCGGCACCTGGGAGAACAACGTATGGAAGCTTAAGAATATTCAGGTATATGATCTCTCCACCGGCACGGTAGCGCGGAAACCGGAAATGGCCTATACGGCGATCGAGTCACCCAAGATATTCAGCGAAGATGCGATCAAGGTCGAGGAGATGACTCTGACCGAATTAATCAGATACAAGGACAGGCTTGCTGAAGCCGGATTCAGAAATGTGAAACTCTCGGTCGACCTCGGTTCGCGTTTATCGTATCCCATAGTAAACCTTTTCATGCTGCTCCTCGGCATATCACTTTCTATCGGCGGGGAGCAAAAGGGCATCGAAAAAATATTCAGGATAAAGACCCAGGGGACGCATTCCAATGCAGGGGTCGTCTCGGCCGGATTGGGCCTGTTTATCAGCGTGCTCTATTGGCTCGGATATTCATTCACTCTTTCCCTGGGGTACTCGGGTGCCGTACCGCCCATCATGGCCCCATGGATAGTGCCGGTTGTTTTCTCCCTCATCTCGCTATATCTCTACCATAACATCCCGGAATAAGAGGAATAGTCGCTTTCCTCGTCCACGCCGGCGAAATCACCGAATAGCGTGTACGGGCTCGAAGAAGTTAAGATTTGATGCGGATGTTAAAAAGATGCCGCATGAAGCGGGCAGCGAACTCCCGCTCCGCCTCAATTATTGCATTTGATCTTCTTATACACATTGAAATGGATTCCAGATTGGAGTAAAATAGAATCATGAAAACCACAATAGATATCCCCGAAGAAGTATTAGAAGAAGCTATCAGACATACGGGTGCTAAAACAAAGAAAGATGCCGTGGTCCGGGCACTTATGGAATTCAATAGAAGGCAGAGACTCGCTAAGCTATCAGGCATGTTGGGCACTTTCAAAGACTTTATGACCCAGGAAGACCTCACGACCATGCGGGAAGATAAAAAATGGGAAAAGCAGAAGTAGTTTTGATCGACACTTCCTGCTGGATCGAAGCCCTTCGTGCCGGCGGGAATATGGATGTTCGCAAGCGGGTTCAGACCCTCATGCTGGATGGCCGCGCCGCGTGGTGCGATCTCGTTGCCGTAGAATTATGGAACGGCGCCAGAGGAGATTACGAAAAGCTGCAGTTGCATGACCTTGAAAGGGAGATTACATGCCTGGAGACGACTACCGAGGCGTGGCGGACTGCAAGGACCCTGGCGCAGGAATCAAGAAAGGCCGGGAAAACCGTCCCCGCTGCCGACCTGATTATTGCGGCCTGCGCGATCGTTCACGATTCGTCTATCGAGCATTGCGACAGCCACATGGACTTTATTCTCAATGCGCATAAGACACGTAAACCATCCAAAGGCAAAAGATAACCTGACGCCGCCGGGACACTTAACAGTATCTCCAAGCGCAAATCGCGAAGGAGATAGCCGTCACTATGATATTGAAAGACTTTTTTATTTCTTTTTGAGTGATGATGTTGATTTCATTCGACCAGCATTTCCTGTATGACCGCCTTTACCTTATGGATTGTCGAAGCGTCAATTGCTCCAAGTTCTTTTACGAGACGTCTCTTATCGACTGTGCGAATCTGGTCGAGGACGATCCAGCCTTTCTTGTTTTGGAATGATAGTTCGACCCTGGAAGGATAACCATGTGATTTTGTCGTCATAGGGGCTATGATAACGGTCCCTAAATTGTCGTTCATTTCATCAGGAGAGATAACAAGACATGGCCGTGTCTTCTTTATTTCATGTCCAATTGTAGGGTCCAGGTTGATCAGATAGACATTATATTGCATACTACCATTCCCAATTCTTCACTTCGAGGTCGAGAGAGTCTTCTATTAAAAGCGTATCTTCTTTCTTCGCATGCATTGATCTGAAAGCCTTGGCCCATCCTTCACGTGCTTTTTTGACAGGGCGTATGACAAGCTTGGCCCCCTCAACAACAAGGTCAGCCTCCTTATCCAAATGGACCTGTGCAAGAAGTATTTTAGGAATCCTGATACCCTTTGAATTACCGATCGATATAATATTCACTTTCACTTCAGAACACCTCGCAGCCTTGACATATTGTAATTATAATGTAATTACTGTGAAATTGCAAAATCAATACGATAATATGAATAGCCGGATAAGTATGCTGTCTCTGGAATTCAGATTACCCACATAGGGTCAAATATCAGTTTGCTCGGCGCCAATGGTTGTGATATATTTAAGACATGAATCCCGCTATTAAAAAAGCGAGCATTCCCCCGCATTCCCTGCGGGAGATTGAAAAGCTTGTTTATGAATATCAGCCATTGCTGAAGGAGAAATACCATGAGTACCACAACCGTTGAGAAAGGAATTTCAGTTGAACCCGCAGCAATAAAGGCATGGACAGAAGGAAGAAGAGTTTTTGTGGAATTGACCGACAGTCGCATTGTCGGGTTTCCTGCTGACAGATTCAGGATACTGAAGGCTGCGACTGATGAACAATTGAAAGATGTGCAGATTCGTTTAAATGGGTACGCCCTCAGGTGGGAAGAACTTGATGAAGACATTACTGTTCCCGGCATTGTTGCAGGCAACTTCGAGTTAGCAGCATAACGGAGAGATAAGGCTACTCACAACGCAAAATCGTCCACAAAAGACTTACCGTTTTAACCGCGACAGTCAGTTCACCAGCGCCTGCCACGCCCATTCAAACAATGAAACACCCCATCCACCCAATTGCCGCTGAAAATGCTGAATGCACGTTTGCATGTTTGACCCCGACATGGCCCAATCCGAATAGCCGGGATAAGTATGACTCACATTGGGTATGTATTGCCGAGTATCAGAATGATATCAAAGAAATATGTTCTATTCTCTATTGCACTGTGATATACTTTTTGGCTGCGAATACCGGGGATCGCGACCAGTTGATCCGGAGGATGGCGGCC
>JBGOVD010000129.1:0-6214 GCA_041477935.1 Dissulfurispiraceae bacterium
AAGTCGTTAACGGTAAGACCCTCAATTACGATGTATATACCTGGGTACTTTCAGGCTCGTTCAAAGTAAGCATCGGTTTCCTGATCGATCCGCTCAGCGCGATCATGCTGATTGTAGTAACAACGGTAAGCCTTTTGGTGCATATCTATTCTTCCGGTTACATGCATGGCGACCCTGGATACTATCGATTCTTCGCTTATCTGAGTCTTTTTACCTTCTCGATGCTGATGCTGGTTCTGGGAAACAACCTGTTGCAACTCTACTTCGGATGGGAAGCTGTCGGTCTCTGTTCGTACTTTCTGATCGGCTTCTGGTATGAAAAGAAGAGCGCTGCTGACGCCGGGAAGAAGGCCTTCATCGTCAACCGCTTCGGCGACTTCGGCTTTGGCCTCGGCGTGATAATGATTTTTCTCTTTCTCGGCACCATTCAGTATGCAGACATCTTCGCAAAGGTCGGTACCTTGCAGGGACAGACTATCAACCTGCTCGGATACGATGTCGACCTCATAACACTCATTGCGCTGCTACTCTTCTGCGGTGCAGCCGGCAAATCGGCGCAGATACCGCTTCATGTCTGGCTTCCTGATGCAATGGAAGGCCCTACACCGGTCAGCGCCCTTATACACGCCGCCACAATGGTAACAGCGGGAGTATTCATGGTGGCGCGCTTCAGTCCGCTTTTCAATCTTTCGCCTACAGCGATGGCCGTCGTTGCAATAACCGGGGCAGTCACAAGCCTCTTTGCCGCGACCATCGCGCTCGTACAAAACGATATTAAAAGAATCATTGCCTACTCTACCTGCAGCCAGCTCGGGTACATGTTCCTCGCCTGCGGTGTCGGCGCTTATGGAGCGGGTGTTTTTCACCTTTATACGCATGCCTTTTTCAAGGCCCTCCTCTTCCTGGGAGCCGGCAGCGTGATGCATGCAATGCAGGGCGAACTCGACATCCAGAAGATGGGCGGCCTTAGAAAATATATGCCTCTTACCTTCTGGACATTCTTCATCGCCTCACTCAGCATTGCGGGTATTCCGGGTTTTGCAGGTTTTTTCAGCAAAGACGAGATCCTCTGGCTGGCGTTTAATGGGGGCACTGTTGGGAAGATTGTATGGGGCATAGGCACGCTGGTAGCGGGCATTACTGCGTTCTACAGCTTCAGGATCATATGGCTTGCCTTCTTCGGCTCATTCCGGGGCGGTCATGAACTTGAGCACCATCTGCACGAATCACCTTCGTCAATGACCGTTCCCCTTCTAATATTAGGTGTCGGGGCAATTGCTGCCGGCTGGATCGGAGTATCTCCGCTTCTCGGCGGAAACAACTGGGTTGCTCATTTTCTTGAGCCGGCAGTGGGCCATCCGCACGTACATGGTTCACACTCTGAGGAATGGATGGTCATGGGCATATCGGTCGCCGTCGCAGGCGCCGGAATTCTTGCATCGATGGTCTTTTATCTCTGGCTGCCTGATCTGCCGGGAAAACTTTCCTTAAAACTTCGGGCAGTCCATAAAATCCTTTGGAACAAGTATTATGTCGACGAACTCTACGATTTCATCATAGTGAGGCCGGTGAAGTGGATAGCTGTCAATATCCTCGTCGCGGTCACCGACGGCCAGATAATCGAGGGCATAGTAAACGGCATCCCAAAGAGGATAGCCGCGTTTGGAGAGCAGATTAGAAAGGTCCAGAGCGGAAACCTTCAGCATTACGCTATCGGCATGTGCGTGGGGTTCTTCGCCATCCTGACTCTTATTATGATCATTTTCACCAAGTAGAACACCGGCTTTTAGGAATTGGCAGAAATTGACTGATTACAGGAGGAATTAAATGGGGCATGCGAGCCACCCCGTAGAGACAGAAGCTCCGAAATCAAACTATCCTCTCATGAGGACAGCGGCTATGATTCCGATGCTCGCTCTGCTGATCTTTTTTGGTGCCGAACTGTCAAGGAACCTGAATTATCCGGTTCTTTCGACTATTATATTTCTTCCCATTTTTGGCGCCCTTGCAATCATTCTCATGAAGCGCGGCCAGGACACTTTAGTAAGGTGGACCGCCCTTTTGGTCAGCATAACGACTTTTCTGCTAAGCCTTCCTCTTTATACTAACTTCAACAAGGGCACTGCCGCAATGCAGTTCGTGGAGCGCCATTCATGGATACGTGCATGGTCAATAGAGTACTTTGTCGGAGTCGACGGCATCAGCGTGCTGTTCGTACTCCTCTCCGCGTTGCTCACTATCCTCTGCGTGACCGTTTCCTGGACCAGCATTACGGAGCGGACTAAGGAATTCTATGCAGCATTGCTGCTCCTAGAGGGTTTGATGGTCGGGGTCTTCTGCAGCTTAGATCTGTTCCTATTCTACATGTTCTGGGAAGCCATGCTCATACCGATGTATCTTCTCATCGGCATCTGGGGCGGTCCGAACAGGATATATGCAGCCATCAAGTTCTTTCTCTTTACTCTTGTCGGAAGCGTGCTTATGCTGGTCGGAATAATAGTGCTTTACTTCCATACGGACAGGTCCTTTGACATGCTCCGCATGATGTCTTCCCACTATCCGTATGATCTCCAGATAATCCTTTTCTGGGCGTTCTTCGCCGCATTCGCCGTAAAGGTGCCCATGTTTCCGGTCCACACATGGCTGCCGGATGCCCATACTGAAGCGCCTACTGCCGGCAGTGTAATACTTGCGGGAATCCTCATCAAGATGGGGGCGTACGGTTTTTTGAGATTCAGCATGCCCATGCTTCCGGAGGCCTCAAAGGCCATGGCGCCTGCAATGATGGTCCTTTCCGTAATAGGTATCATTTACGGTGCTGTCATTTGTCTCGGGCAGACGGACCTGAAAAGGCTGATAGCTTACAGTTCGGTCAGCCACATGGGTTTCGTAACACTCGGCATTTTTGCCCTTAATACCCAGGGAGTCCAGGGCGGCATCCTTCAAATGATAAATCACGGTATCGTTACCGGGGGGCTCTTCCTTCTCATTGGAATAGTCTATGAGCGCACGCACACAAGGCGTATCGCCGATTATGGCGGAGCTGCAAGCGTCCTTCCTGTCTATTCCGCCCTTTTCATGGTCTTTACACTTGCAGCAATCGGACTGCCCGGGACTAACGGGTTCATCGGTGAATTTCTAATCCTGCTTGGAGGTTTCACGGCTTCAAAGACGCTTGGGGTATTGGCGGCCACCGGCGTTATTATCGGCGCTGCCTACATGCTCTGGCTCTACCAGAATATCTTTTTTGTCGAAACAAATCCGTCACTCCTCGGGCATGGGTACCGCGATGTGGGGATGAGAGAGATGCTGACATTACTACCCCTGGTAGTCCTTGTCTTCTGGATAGGCGTATATCCCAATACTTTTCTCAGTTTCATGGATGTATCGGTCCAGGCCCTGCTGGACAGAGTTAACAGCGCCGGGCAGGCAAATGTCGCTGCGCAGATCATAGAGGTGGTAAAATAATGAACATCCCATATCCCGATCTGACCCCTGTAATTCCGGAGATAATCATGGCCACCGCTGCCAGTTTACTGCTCCTGGCGGAATTGGTTGCCACCAATAAAAGAGTCCTGGGGTATATCGGCATCGTAGTCGCCGCAATCGCCATTTACCTTCTGCCCTCGTGTAAGGGAGAGGCCTTCGGCGGCATGTTTATCAACGACACCTTCAGCGTCTACTTCAAGGCTATCTGTCTCATAAGCCTTATCCTGACGATCCTAATTTCACTTAAATACATTCAGGTCGAACATGCAGATTTCGGAGAATACTACAGCCTGCTGCTTTTTTCAACGACCGGGATGATGCTCATGGCCTCGGCCAGGGACTTCATCATAGTCTTTTTGGGGATTGAACTCATGTCCCTGAGCCTGTATATTCTATGCGGGATTAAAAAACATGATCCCCGCTCTACCGAGGCCGCCATGAAATACTTTCTGCTCGGCGCCTTTTCCTCGGCACTGCTGCTGTATGGCATCTCGATGGTTTACGGCCTTACTGCATCTACGGACATTTATCGTATCGCCGCTTATCTGCGTCAGACTCCTCCGACACTGCCTCTCATGCTAAGCATGACACTGATAATTGTGGCCTTCTCATTCAAGATATCAGCAGTCCCGTTCCACATGTGGGCGCCCGATGTATACGAGGGTGCTCCGACTTCGATCACCGCCTTCATGTCGACGGCCCCGAAAGCCGCTGCCTTTGCCGTTCTTGGCAGGATATTCTTCACCGCCTTCCAGGCCTTTGAGCCCTATTGGGCGACTATCCTCATCGTTATTTCCATACTCACTATGGCGGTAGGAACTGTGATGGCCATTGTTCAGACCAATATCAAGAGGATGCTCGCATTCTCGTCTATCGCACATGCCGGATATATCCTGATCGCCATTGCCGTGGGGGGAAACGAGGCAATGAACGCCATGAAGGTTTATCTCCTCATCTATACTTTCATGAATATGGGCGCCTTCGGTATCGTAATCCTTCTCGATAAGGGAGAGAACATTTCCGACTATAACGGTCTGTCGAAGAGCCACCCTTTTGCGGCGGCCCTCATGCTGGTCTTCATGTTTTCACTTGCCGGCATCCCTCCGACGGCCGGATTTATCGGCAAATTCTACATCTTCATGGCGGCAATTAACGCTGGATATACCTGGCTGGTCGCCGTCGCAGTCATATTCAGCGCTATTTCGGCATATTTCTACCTGCGGATCATTATGAACATGTACATGAAGCCCCTTGACGAGACCGTCGGAATGACGCCCTCTCTCGGCCTTGCTGCTGCGCTTTTCATTAGTGTCGTCATGATCTTCGTTATCGGCCTGGCACCATCGGTAGTCCTGTTCTAGCAGATAAAGCTCAAGCGGTCGGCACTGAATATTCAGACTGCCGCCGCTTGAGCTTTTTATAACGCCGTCGAGATGTAAAGGTTTATTTGTTGCAGTGGTTCCTATCTCATTATTTGCCCTTTTGAATCTTTACCGTCAACACCGGGCAGTCAGAATTCCTGACCACTTTTTCTGCCGTACTCCCGAATATCACACGGTCTATGCCGCTTCGACCGTGAGTACCAATTACAATCAAATCTACAGCCTTTTCTCCCGCGAATTTAAGGATTTCCTCATAGGGGACCCCCCTGACAACGCTGCATTCAACATCCTTGAATCCTTCCCTTAATTCAGCTCCGAAATTATCGAGCTCCTTTTTTGCACCCTTTTCCATCTCTTCGTAAAGGGCATCGAATGAGACATGGGGTACGTTCAGTCCGGTTGACATGTTCATATCGTAGATAACATGAAGAAGATAAAGTTTTGCTTTGTACGATTTCGCGAGATCCACCGCATGTGGCAGTGCCGCCAAAGCCCCCTCGGTGAAGTCGGTCGGAAAAAGGATTTTCTTGATCTCCATAATAAGTCCCCCGTTACTTTTTTACGAACAGTATACACAATTCTTTCAAGCATGCCAAGGACGATGGCTTTTATCGGAAAGCGGCGTAAACCCCCGTTTCTTTAGGGCGGGATATACCAACAGTAGGCGCTTTAAGCGAGCCGTGCCGTTAAAGTTTCCCTTGATCTTCGATATATTGCCGGATAATGGAGATAGGCGCTCCGCCGCAGCTTGCAGCAAAATAACTTGGCGACCAGAGCACACTTTTCCAGTAACAGGCTTGCAACTCCGGGTGTATTCGACGAAGGCGTCTGGACGACGCGCCTTTAAGACTGTTCACCAGCTTAGAGATTGACACTTTCGGAGGATAGTTAATAAGCAGATGAACGTGATCTCGTTCACCTGCACACTCGACAAGCACAGCCTCGAAATCCTCACATATTTTTGTAAGCACACTTTTCATTGTCGAAAGTATCTCTGGGGTGAATACACATTTGCGGTATTTTGTCACAAAGACCAAATGAATATGAATATTTGTAATACAATGCCTTCCGTGTCTAAAATCACTTGACGTAACCATAGACCAAACTTTATCATGTGTATATGGTAATACGCAAGGGATATAAATTCAGGCTAAACACCAGCCCAGCAGACGAGGCGTTAATGCGTCAGTTTGCGGGATGTAGTCGTTTTCTTTGGAACAGAGTCCTTGCGTTGCAGAAGAGACGGCTGGACGATAAGCAGAGCTGCCTGTCCTATAATAAGCTTGCCAACATGCTCCCGGCATGGAAGAAAGAGCACCCATTTTTAGCCGACGCGCCTTCAC
>JBGOVD010000305.1:0-3598 GCA_041477935.1 Dissulfurispiraceae bacterium
ATCAAGACCGACCTCCTGTTTATGAAATCCCTCGATAATAATCACATATTCGCCTGCAATCATCCGGGTTTGGAGTGCCGTGAGCACTTCGGAAAGAGTGCCCCGAAGAATTTCTTCATGTAGCTTCGAAATCTCTTTCGCAAGGGCCGCTCTCCGATCTCCCAGGATTTCCCTTATGTCCGAAAGTGTCTGCAAGATCCGGTGAGGCGCTTCATAAAAAATTAGGGTCCGCGACTCATGTTTCAATTCATTCAGGCGTTTCTGTCTCTGCCCGCTCTTTGAGGGAAGGAACCCGAGAAAGGTGAATTCCTCGGTCGGGAGGCCTGAGACGGAAAGGGCGGCAGTATGAGCCGATGGTCCGGGTATGGGAATGATATCGATCTTCTCTTCGATGGCGCGTTTGATCAATACCGATCCGGGGTCGGAAATACCCGGCGTTCCTGCGTCCGAGATCAGGGCCACAGAGAGGCCATTCTTTAATCTATCCAGTATCACTTCCGCCTTTACCTGTTCCTTTTCAGACCAGTAGCTGATAAGGGGCTTCGTAATGGCGTAATGATTAAGGAGCTTGAGAGAATGCCGGGTATCCTCGGCGGCGATTACATCGACCTCCCGCAATATCCTGATTGCCCTTAGTGTGATATCCTCAAGATTGCCGACGGGCGTAGCGACGATATACAATTTCCCGGCTGCCATCCGGTTACCGGCGAAGGGCACTCTTGAAGGCGCTGAGCCATCTTATATGGCTGCGCTCTTCGTCTAATATTTCATCGATAAGCGCTTTCTGATCTACGACATCACGGACACCTAAGAAATAGAGCAGTGTCTCCTTTTCGAAACCGATAGCGAACTGAACCGCATCGGATATGGTTTTAATCTTTTCCATCGAGGGAAGGGATTTGTGTTTGCCGAGAAAGAACTCCGACTCAACAATGGCGCGCATATAAAGTGAGACATCTTCCCATCCTTCCGGTTCTCCCTCCGGCTTCGAAACCGCTCCCTTCAGCCCCTCGAAAACGGCCTTGTGGTGCAGTTCTTTTTCGGACAGGGTATCGAACAACTTCTTGAGGTCAAGATCATCCCTGAAACGTTCTGCCATGCTGGAATAGAACTGATGACCCAATTGCTCAGTCTGAATGGCCTGTTCGATAATTTCGTCAATCGAATATGTTTCCATGAATCCTCCTGATATATTTTATTGAGCGGTCTTGAGAAGCTGTCGCAGACGGCTGTCTGTCTTGGCAACCTCCTCCGGGTTGTCGCCGGTTATGTCCCATGCATATTCTCCACGGGCATTACGATGGAGTTTTATCTTGGCCGGTTTTACCGGCTTTAGGTCCCTTAGTTCCTTGTTCTCGGCCATTGAGGCCGATTGAGCGCTTTTCTGCACTTCCTGCTGCGCTGCACGTTGCTTCTCAGGATTTTCGCGATTGTCGGCAACATTGCAGCCGAACTGGCTGAAGGATAGAAGCACTGCCAGAGAAATAACAATGAAATAATTCATGATTAGTAACTCCTGTAGCGATTCGTTATCGGGAACCTTCTGTCCCTGCCGAAGGCCCTTGGTGTTATCTTGATGCCCGGAGGAGACTGCCTCCTTTTGTATTCGCTCCGGTCGACGAGCGAGATGACCTTTTTGACGCAATCGCTGTCGAAGCCGAGATTAAGTATCTCTTCGTAACTTCTATCGTCTTCGATGTATGCCTTGAGAATAGGGTCAAGGATTTCATAAGGGGGGAGACTGTCGGTGTCTTTCTGGTCGGGCCTCAATTCGGCTGTGGGCGCCTTCGTCAAAACCCGCTCAGGAATAACGGCCTTGCCTGCATTGCTGTTTTTCCATTCACTGAGTTTGAAAACAAGGGTCTTGGGAACGTCTTTAATGGGCGCAAATCCGCCGGCCATGTCTCCGTACAAAGTGGCGTAACCGACGCTCATTTCAGACTTGTTGCCGGTAGTGAGCACAAGCCATCCGAACTTGTTCGACATGCCCATCAGGATATTTCCCCTGATTCTCGCCTGCAGATTCTCCTCTGCAATGCCGGGCGGAAGGTCCCTGAATTGAGGTTTCAGAGATGAGATATAAGCATCGAACGCAGGCCTTATCGGGACCTCAAGTATAGTTATTCCTAACTGTTCAGCCAGAGCATACGCATCTTCTCCGCTTTCTGCCGAAGTGAATTGAGATGGCATGAAAATACCTGTAACATTGTCATTCCCGATTGCATCCACGGCAATTGCGGCAACAAGGGAAGAATCGATCCCTCCGCTCAGGCCGATACATGCCTTTCCAAAACCATTCTTCACGACATAGTCCCGTGTGCCAAGAACAAGCGCATTATAGATCTCATCACTGGTTGCCGGGGAGGTATCGCAAACAGACCTGGCAGTACCAAGCAAGGCGGCCGGAACGAGAACATTATCATTTTTCAGGGGCACATGATCGATTGCGATTTCATCTGCCTGAAAATTTCCTGCCGGCCCAGAGACCTCGCGACCGTGAGGCGCATGGAGCCTCTTCATGAAGACCTCTTCGAGACTAATATCTATAACTATATCATCTTCTTCGAAACATTTCCCTTCTGCGATAAGCTCCGCATTTTCATTGATGACAAGACTGTGACCATCGAAAACAAGCTCGTCCTGACCGCCTACGGTATTGAGATAAGCAATGACCAGGCTGTTGTCCGAGGCACGGGTCGATAGCATCTTGAACCTCGTTCCGGCTTTTCCCATATGGTACGGAGATGCATTGATATTGATAATGAACTCCGCGCCATGCAATGCCTGGATAGAAGCAGGCCCCCCTGGATACCAGATGTCCTCGCATATATTGATTCCGAATTTTATTCCGCCCATTTTGTAGACGGGATAACGTTTGCCCGGCTTGAAGTAACGGAATTCGTCAAACACGCCGTAGTTGGGCAGATGTATCTTATGATACACGTCGATCAATTTCCCCTGATGTATTACAGCGGCTGCATTATAGATATCTTCACTTTTGTCGACGAACCCTACTATCGCAACAAGGTCGCCCACACTCTTCTGGATTTCCTTAAGAGCATCTATATTGTCGTCGATAAAATGCGATTTTAACAACAAATCTTCGGGAGGGTAGCCAGTAATGGCGAGTTCGGGAAACGCGATGATGTCCGGCAGATATTCTCCGAGTTTATTTATCCGGTCTATTATCTTTTTTACATTGCCCGACAGGTCGCCGACCGTGGGGTTGATCTGGCAGAGTGCCAACCGAACTTTCTTCATTCATTGATTTTACTTACTGTTGTGTCGTTTGTAAAGAAATGCAGAGCCAGAGGTAAATGGAGACGACATTCTCAAAATCTTCGAAAAGACCCTGAATAACAATGATATTCAACGCAGGGAATGGCTATTCCTCCTTGAAGCCTTTCTTGATATTTTCGGGGATGTAGGATAAAATTGAAGACCGCACTATAATTCAGATTAATGACATAGGCAGGAGGATATCATGGCAAAGACCGTTAAAGGGGAAAGACGTCCCGAGGCCCCAAAGAAACCGCTCAAGTCCGCTAAAGCCGTCAAGTACGTCTACTTCTTCGGGCTCGGCAAGGCCGAGGGCAGC
>JBGOVD010000007.1:0-15807 GCA_041477935.1 Dissulfurispiraceae bacterium
CCCTCGCGATACCCGGAGTCAAGGGCGTTCATATTCAGGCAATCGATTGGGAACCCGCCATCGAAATAATCGTGAAGGCCGCAGGTCTTTACCCAAGACCGACCTTCCCAGCTGAATAGAATCCCGAACTCAAATACCCGAAGGCGGTGGAGAAATCCATCGCCTTTTTTATTTGTCCGATGTACAAGTGGGCTGAGCGTCTGACAGGATGGAAGCAATAAGAAAGTATTCACCGGAATTCCCGGATTATTGCGCGGATGGCGGTCTCCTGCGATTCTATGCTCGCGGCAAGCCTGAACTGGACGAGTGCCCTCAGAAGATTGTGCCCTTCGTGCTTCGCCTTGAAATATACATCTCCCTCCAGGTAGTCGGTAAAAAAGCGCAGGCCCAGCTCGAATGAGATAAGGCGGACCGCTTCAAACATATATTCATAGTCGTCCGCGGAGAGAAAGCTTCGCGCCTGCGAAAGATAACCGTGCAGAATAGCACGGCAGAGATCGGGCTCGAAGCGGACCGTCTCCCACTGCTCAACCTCCTCACCCAGGGGATTGCATGCGGAGCGGAGACAGTCGCCAAGATCGTAATGCACTAGCCCGGGCTTGACGGTATCGAGATCGATCATACCGACTGCCCGTTGCGTCGCGGTGTCGATCATGACGTTGTTGATCTTCGGATCGCCATGCATCGTCCGTATATTAAGCTTCCCGTGCGCCTTGGCCTCTTCGAGAACGTGCGCCCATGCCCGCCGCCTCTCAATGAATTGAACGCAAAACCCTGTTTCCTTCGATCCTCCCGGACGGTTCCTTATCAGTACGTCGTCATAGTGCGAGAGATAGCGGGGTGTAATGTGGAACCCTTCCAGCGTATCTGAAAGCGTTTCCGGAGGCAGGTCGCTGACGAGACGATGAAACATGCCAAGAGCGAACCCCACCTCTTCCGCATGCTCGTCGCTCTGGATGGTATCAAAGGTCTCTGCAGACTCGATGAAACTGGTCGCACGCCAGAATGACCCGTGAGCATCTATCCAGTGGTCTTGCCCGTCACGGGACAGGAGCACGCGCGGGACCTCCCAGCGCCGGCCCTCGTCCAGGGGGACATTCTGCAACCTGGCATGGACATGTTCCGTGGCCGTGAGCATGTTTTGCATAACGAGTTCCGGACAGCGAAACACCCTCGTATTGAGGCGCTGGAGAATAAAGTGCCGTTCCACCCCGGAAGCGAGTGTCGCGAGAAAAGTGTCGTTGATATTACCGCTCCCGAAAGGCTGAACTGCTGTAACAGCGCCGGCTGTTGTGAACCGGCCGGCAATGCTGATAAGATCGTCCGGGGCTTTGTTATTCATAGCGTGATTTTTTCATGGCATCCGCTAATTCGCAATTATTTTAGCATATGGAAGCCGATCAGCAGAAGAAACTCGTCGAAGCCGAGATCGGCGTCAAGATAGCCGAGCAGAACAAGGAGAAGGCCATCAAGTTTGCTGAAGGTGATGCTGAAAGTATCCGTCTGAAGGCTGAAGGGCAACCAGCGTCGGCAAGGATTGTTCTCTTCACATACGCGGGGCGATGGAAACATCCATCGCCTCTTTACACATATTTGAGTTTAATAAAACTTTTCAACAAAAGCGATATTAACGCCTTTCAGTCTCTTGTAATCGTCCATTAGCCTCGCATTGGCTATATTTATCTGGACTCTCGATTCTTCCATCAATTCTGAGGACGATCCGATCAAGTAGACCTTTGTAACTTTTCTGTTATCGCTGCCTAGTTTGAAGTTAAAATCGGCAGTAAGCAAATACATGTCCACCTCACGATGCATCTCCTCGCTATTGCCGGGATGGACCTTCTGAGAAACAAACTGTTTGTGAAGTTCGACTGCTGCATCGATCCTGGCGCCTGTCTTGGCGAATGAAATAAAGTCTTCCAATCTTCCGAGTCCGGTCTGTTCGGCAGCCGTTGTCATGATGTCCTCCTATCTTTGAAGGATTTGTTAGCAATACTTACGCCACGGGAGCCGTTGTCCCACCCTTAGCACTGCTGTTCCGCGTTACCTGTCTACCCGTCACAAGCCTTCCTCGCACCTAATATTCAGCCTTTTCTCACATACCGACTCCACCAGACCTCCTACCGTTAATACGCCGAACCTTCTGCACTTCATATTCTTGCAGTAATACATCGTCAACTGTCCGGCAAAGACCTTTTCGAGCCTTTCATAACAATCCACGCAGATCATTCTGTCCTCGGTCATGTTATGTCACCCCCCTCACTCTTTTTTTGCAATCGAGTCGACTCCCCCTTGTCCTCCCATCGTTTCTGATATATTTTATTGACCGATTATGCCCTCCTTGATTAAATCATATCACGAATTCGGCATTATTAAACGGTCATTAATAGCAAACCTGCCGGTAAAAAAGGCCCCCCCTCAATTGTCCTTTGACTCCCGACTCTGTGGATCTATTTCATCATTTTATCATCAGCCTTTTTTTCCTCCGGCATGCTGCAATCGCAGTCCTTCATCATTTCCATACCGCCAATCATATGCATCTGCATCATCTCCTTCAGCCTGCCCTTCTGTTCCGGCGACAACAGCGACTTTACTTCCTCCAGTGCCTTAAGATGCGCAATAAACATTTCTGTCTTCATGGCCTCTATCTGCTTCATCTGCCCCTCGACAGCATTCAGATCTACAGGTTCCTTATGGAGAATGCCCTCAAGATCTATTATTGCGATGAGCAGATCAGAGCGCTTTCTGATCATCCCTTTCACAGTCATATCGATTATTTTTTGTATCGCTCCCATCTGCTTTTCGCCGAGGCCCAGCCCCATCATCATCCCCATGACCTGATGCCTCGCCTCCATCAAGTCCTCAGGCAGCATTCTCATATGTCCCATCGTCATGCCGCCCGTCATTCCCATTCTGCCGCTCATATCATGAGTCATCATCCCGGCTCCGGCAGCCATGCGGCAGTCCTGCATCACTCCCCCTTCATCGGGACCCATGGATTGCGCATTTGCGCCAATTACCCCGACAATCAGCAGCAGTAGCAGTACCGGCACCGATACAAACTTTGCAGCTTTTTTCATTTGTTCCTCCTCTGAAACGTCATGATTTCTTACTGGTTTTAGCAAAAAAGCCGCCTATTTTCCGTTTAACATTGTCGCTGCCGCAATGAGGACAGACGATCTTGGGAAATGTTTCAAATTCTTTTATTGAGAGAAAAACTGAAAACTCTTTCACGCAATCCAAGCACTCATATTCATAGGCCGGCATAGGTATCTCCTTTGCTTTCGGTGTATTTGTGTATATATAGTCTATTAAGTTCCGGAGCGCTATACAATTATGTTTTCGCTTCCGCACCGGGCGATATTTTATTGCACAAAAGAGATTAAGCCGGCGCCTCCACAGATCCTTTCCTGTTCGTTCCTCTTGCCATTTATTGCCGGATTATAGTATAAAATTTCATCAATAATTCAACGAGGTTATTCAATGATTATTTCCGAGAAAGAAAGCAAACTCCTTATCGACAATCAACATGGCAAGTCTGTTATCGATAACATTAAGAAACTGGAGGATATCGATCCCTTCAGGCTGGGAAAGAATGTATTCACCGGGATAGAGGATGCCTATTTCGATCTCGATAAATTTATCCTTGCCCAAAGAAATTCTTATCTCCGAATCAGAGGGAGAAATGATGGCCATTTCATAACAATAAGGAATAAAGTGACCCGGACAGGAGACGAAATGGTCATTGACGAACTGACACATCCGCTTGATACCAAGGGCGTGGAGATTGCTCTGGCAAGCCTCGCAGAGAATTTCAAGTTAAATGGCGCGCCAAAGATGATACTTCCGCACTTCCCCGAAATATTCGAGAGCATTGGGCTCAAAGAAGTCCTTAGGGTCCATATCGAACGGGTCGAACGCGACATACTTCTGGAGGACGTCAGGATCGGCAAGATGAAGATGGATATCTTCCATTACTTGAAGCCTCAGAAGTTCGGACCTTTCTTCGAAATCGAGGTGGACTCATACAAGAAAATCTTTTATAAGAGCGCAGCAGACTTTTTTTCGACACTGGAAGTTAAATACGATAAAGTCGCCCAGATATCCGGCACCAGCAAGTACATCAGGGGCATAAACATATCATTTGGTCTTACGCTCTGATTCCACCACAACTAAAGGGCGATACTTTGTTTCTATCATACTGCAGGATAAACTTATTCTAGACAGCAGATCAGCCCGACATACCCGGGCTGATATATCAGACACTTTACGGAGGTTCAAGGATGGCATCCAAAGGCAGCCCTCAACTGACGATCAGGAACATAATCAGGAAACGACACAGACCCTGCCGTGAGACCAGGAATTTTCTTGCAAAAAACAGGCTTAAAATACCATTAATCGCAGATATGCTGCAGGCCCTGCCGTGCGTATCCCAGAAAGATCTGCTGAGCAGATACGGCAGACAGATTCCGCAAGTGGAAAAAGGACTCTTCGACGATATAGCAGGCGAATGGTTTTCCGCCGGTCCGGCAAAAGCAGTGCCCGGCAGGTATACACTCATTGACGACTTGAAGGAGATGCTTACGGCATGGGGCTTTCATGCCTTCTACGAAAAACATAAAAAAAAGTTATCGGTCAATGTGAATGACGAATTAATAGACAAGCTCAACATCTACTATTGCCTCGATGAACTTTTCGAGTCACAGGTGAATAAGGCCCATGAGACCGCACTGACAAAAAAGGTGAAAGGCACTCGTATATCTGCAGATGCAGTAAAAGACACCAAGCTGGCTATGATATCGGAGACCGCTAAAACGTTCTTTATTTCAGCAATCCTTAACATACAGCTGAAATGGATGCTTGAGTTGATGGACCTGGCTTACCTGGACGGTTCCATGCGGGCCAGCCTGGATAGCGAAGAGTACGAAAATTTCAAGAGAATGAATCAGGCCGTGAACCTTTCTTCGGTGGATGAGCTCGTCGACATGATAGAAATGTTCCCGCCGCACACTTCTAAGGAGAGCATCTCGGCATTGAGGGAATTACTAAAGGATACCGACGACGAAATAATGCAGAAGATCGGGAAAGAAAAGAAGAAATTGTTCGGAAAAAAGAAAAGATAAAAAGAAGAATCCGGCAAACATAAAAGAGAGAGGGTAAGATATGCCCTCTCTCTTTTCAGCGGCAACTGATTGTTCCTGCCATTGTTTCAAATCTTCCAGAGAATAAATATCCTGCTTAGCTTTATGGCCCCTTATTGCCATTTGATACAGTTTTCACCGACAACCTCACGAGACCGCGGTCCGCGAACAGCCGCCGATTAGCCAGACTTCGGAAGTCTATAGACTGCTTGTCGAGGGAAATACTCAGGCAGGCTTCCACTAGTCCGGAATTTTTCTGTAGAAAGGTTTCGAGATCCGGACCTGAAACTAAAATGCCTGTCCGAAGCAGATCAGGACCGGCTTCCTCCATGACCATATTGAAGAGCTTGACATGGATCGTCCCTTTACCGCCGGTGCATATTCCGGTTTCTTTATAGGTGATCGAGCTCCTGAGCGAAGCCAACACGCCTCCGCACCTCATAGTTGCCCCTACCAGCCCAGGCAATGCCGACGAAAGGGCCAGTCTCGATCCGTCCCGCACAACAGCCGCGTCCAGATCGTCGACCGGCTTTCCATCGAGGAATATAGTGCTTATGCAATCACGAATAAAATCCGGGCTCATACCGAGTCGATCTGCTAGAAATGCCCTGACACTGCAACCAACTTCAACCCCTGATACAACAAAGCCGCTCTGCAGGAGCCAAAACAGTGCCGAAATCTGCCCTGCTTCAAGTTCCAGTATAAGGTGCTGTGGCACATCCGCGGATTCCCGTTTTTCTTCGATCACATCCCCCCTGCATACAACGCAACTTCATGTTAACATTATCAGACAACCTTTACATTAACACTGCCTTCCCAGTATCCGTGCAGGTTACACCGCTGCTGAGCCACGAGCGTGGCCACGCCTGCGGGGGCAGATTCCTTGGTCAGCATGACGCTGAATGTTACCTTAGGCTGAAGATATCCCTTCGATTGAAAATCGGCCCGGCCGGCGGGCTCATTGCCTATGCTGAGTTCAATATACTCGATCCAGTGTGCCTGACTCATGGGATGCACCTTTTCTCCTACGCTCACCACAACTGTGAAGGGCTCTCCCGCCTTCACTTCTGCAGGCGCAGTGATAAACGGAGCATGAGTCATCTCAATGGGGGTCTTTTTTGCAGGATCCTTTACCCGGTTGATAGCGGCAAAAAGTGCCTGATCGACCTTGACCGGATAGTTCGTATCGAGGGCAAAAGCGCCCTTTGAGATTCCCATTACCAGCGTACCCATTGTTGCAGCCTTCAAGAAAGTCCTTCTGTCCATTTTTTGCTCCTCCCGTCAGCATGTTTCTTACCAGTATTACATCAAAAAGGCGAACGTTCAAGCCATGGTCAGGCAATGTGCTGCCGACGTTTGCCTTTATCTTGCCGAACAGGTAAGATATTTGTCCGTTATGGATAATACAATCTCCCGTCTGAACCCTAAACAAAAAGAAGCCGTGATGAACACCGAAGGGCCTCTCCTGATTCTGGCAGGGGCCGGCTCCGGAAAGACAAGAGTTATCACCACACGAGTCGCCTATCTGCTCTCCCTGGGCGTTCCATCAGGCGCGGTCATTGCAGTCACTTTTACAAACAAGGCCGCTAAAGAAATGCGGGAAAGGGCCATGTCCATGCTTCAGGGCAAGGGCTACAAAACGCCGCTCATTTCGACCTTTCATTCCCTGTGCCTGAATATCCTGCGCCGCGAGATCGATAAGCTCGGATACCGTCAGGACTTCACCATCTTCGACACATCGGACCAGCATTCGCTCCTGCGCAACATCCTGTCCGAAATAAAGTTTGAGGATAAGAGCTTCAAGCCCGAAAATATCTTGGAAAGAATCAGCATGACAAAGAACGAGATTGGCCGTTCCCATCCAGGGAAAAATTCGGCGCCCGACGATATCGGGATAATTTCGGACGCAGTTTATCCGAAATACCACGAAGCCATGAAGACCCTTAATGCCGTCGATTTCGACGACCTCCTGCTGCTTACGCTGCAATTATTCAGGGTCCATCCTGCCGTCCTGGATAAATACCGCTCCCGGTTCAGATACATCATGGTCGATGAATACCAGGACACCAACCGCGTCCAGTATAACCTCGTTCATCTGCTCGCAGGCGAGAGAAAAAACCTTTGCGTCGTGGGTGACGACGATCAGTCCATATATGGATGGAGGGGCGCCGATCTCGGCAACATACTCGATTTCGAAAAGGACTTTCCCGGCACGGTAATAGTGCGACTTGAGCAGAATTACCGGTCGTTCGGGCATATTCTGCAGGCGGCAAACAGCGTCATAAAAAACAACAAGAAGCGTATGGAAAAGTCTCTCTGGACAGAAAGAGGCCAGGGTCCGAAAGTGAACATATTCAGGGCAGCCGATGGCGACGATGAAGCGCAGTGGGTGGCCGACCGGATAGAGCTTCTGAAGTTCGAGAAAAAGGCGTCCTATGACGATATCGCCATCATCTACCGTGCAAACCTCTTTTCGAAGCCCTTTGAAGAATCCCTCCGAAAAAACAGGGTCCCTTATACGGTGGTGGGCGGCACCAGTTATTTCGAGCACCGCGAAATTAAAGACCTCGCCGCTTATCTGAAAATATGCGCGAACCTCAGCGACGATCTCAGCCTGCTGAGGATCGCCAATGTGCCTAAAAGAGGCCTCGGCCCTACCGCTCTCGGCAGACTGGCAGCGTTTGCGCAGCAGAACTCAATAAGTCTCCTGGAAGCCTTCAGGAGATCGGGAGAGATTCCGGAACTCGGCGATAAGATTAAGAACAATGCCGCAGACCTCTCCCGCCTTATCGACAAATATGCAAATCTGTTCAGGACGAAAAGAGAGATGAACAAGGCATTCAGATCGTTGATCGAACAGATAAATTACCGCGACTACCTTCATGAGCTGCATAAAAACCCCAAGGCGGCACTCGGCAGGATAGAGGCCTATGAAGACTTCATCTTATCCATGGACCGCTACGAATCGAAAGAACCGACTCCGTCACTCCACGGATTCCTTGAAGCACTGGCATTGACCGACCTGATGAACGAGAAGGACGAGAAAAAGATGTTTGGGGTGACTCTGATATCGCTGCATTCGTCGAAAGGGCTCGAGTTTCCGGTTGTCTTTATCGTCGGGGTTGAGGAAGACATCCTTCCTCACAAAAAATCTGCAGGGGATGTCGAAGAAGAGCGAAGGCTTTTCTACGTGGGCATCACGCGCGCCATGAAGGAACTGTTCATCACCCATACCTCCCATCGTATCAAGTACGGTAAGAACGTGCCCTCCACACCTTCGCGCTTTATCGAAGAGATACCTGAAGAGGTTCTGAAAAAGATCGACAGGTTCGAAAAAGAAACCCCGGAGCAGGCCGAAAAATCAGCAAAGGATTTCTTTGCTAATATCAAAGAAATGTTCGGGGAATAAAATCCTGCCGGCTACTTGATCGATTTTAAGTAAGCAATCAAATCCTGCATCTGTACTGACTTCTCATCTAGAGGTTTGCCCTGCAGCGCTTTGACAATGCATATATTAACCGCGGCTTCAAGGGTATTGTACTTTCCTACCGGGTTTGTCCATTCTTTTTTAGCGCCGATGCCTTCCAGCCCCTTGCCGTTGGGATGGCAGGTATTACATGACTTCCCCGACGTCCCGCCACCGAGTGTCGGATTATTGAACAGCGCCTTCCCCTTTTCCATCTCTCCCGCAGCAAAACCCAGCGAGACCGCAACCACGAGAACGATCAACAACAACATCGTTGTCTTCAGCTTGTTCATCATATACACTCCTCCTTTCTTTTATATAGGTTTAACATTTGCTGAGAGAAAATCCAAACGCTTAATCTCATGCGCCTCAAGGACTCTATTACCGGATGCCCCGGTTATGACAATCATAGCCCATACCTTCTTGTACTAGAGAAATCCAGTGAATAAGAAAGCTCAGCCTGAAGATTTAAAGCGGCAGGTTGAGAGAGACCAGGACCAGATCTTCTGTTCCGGTGTTCTCGTAGGCGTGGGCCGTGCCTCCATCCACCTGCACAACTGTTCCGGGGCGGGCCTCGTATTTCTCTTTATCCACCCAAACGATGCCTTGGCCGCTCAGAAAGTAGAAGAGGTGCGCGTACTTGTCGGCATGCATCCTGAATTTGCCGCCGGGCACAACCCGCGTTAATACCGCCTTAACATTCGAGTCCAGCATCGCCCTGCCGAGAACACCATCAGCAACCTCGGGACGAACTGGTTTCCACTCAACCGATGAAATATCGAATATGTCGTTCATACAACCAATATATCTCCCGATCATATCCATGTCAATCTGATGCCCCGCACTGAAATCAGACATTTACCTACAAGCAAATCAGAATCTATCTGATATTTTATCAGTGCGAATGTCGCTATTTTAATAGAAGTCTTGACGCTTAAGGCAATTTTCTATAGAATGGAGGTGTATCAATGGGCTGCCCGTGCTTTATCACAGACGATATCGGATTTTGCGGAGAAGCGGATTTTATGTATATACCTGGCATTGACGAGATGGAAATGTTCTGTTTTACGCATAAATTCGGTTCGTGCAAGTTATTTAAAAACAAAGAAGCCGCCGTTGCAACAATAAGCAGCAAATATACCAGGCCCATAGGTGATCTTTTCATATCCTCGGGGCGCCATAGGGAAGGATCTGCGTCTCGGGCTAACCGCCTTTCGTCGAAATAATGCCCTATACCGACAGTGAAAAAGTGCAATTATTCCAGGCAGCAGTGCTCATTATTGTTGTGCTCTTTTTTGATATCGTTGAACGTCTCAGGCCGCGCATCGAAATAGACCGTACCCGGAGTCTTTCCATTAACATCCTGGCGCTCTTCGTCGTAATCTTTGCGGGCGAAGCATGGAAAACGCTCATCAAAGACGGATTGAATACGCTGGCTCTTGGGAGCAATATCGTAGTCGGTTCGCTTCATCAATTACCAAGCACAGCCAAGATAATCCTGGGACTCATCATTGCCGATCTTTGCCTGTACTGGGTCCATCGGGCCATGCATCGCCGTGTCCTTTGGCCCACACATACATTTCACCATTCAATCGAACAACTTTGGTGGCTGTCGGGATCAAGGACCAGCCTTACGCATCTCCTCCTCTTCGCGCTGCCACAGGTATATCTTTCCAACTATATTTTAGGGCTTGCCGAGTGGGAAGCCGCCATCGCTTTCTCTTTGGGGATCGTAGTAAACATCTGGATACATACAAACCTCTTCGTGGACCTTGGCCGCCTCGAATGGCTGCTCATAACACCAAATTATCATCGAATCCATCACGGGGGCAGGGGCCTCTCCAACATGAACCTCGGCTTTGTCTTCACCATCTGGGACAGGATGTTCGGCACATATGTCGATCCCCGGACAGTGGAAAAAGATTTTCCTCTCGGTGCAATTTCCACACGCAAAGGACTTGCCCGGATGATCGCCGGCTTTTAACAGGTCTGCTTCGGCGGCAGTTTTCCCGGACGACATCCTGACAGAGATCAGGGAGTCGCCCGAACGTCAGCCGGGCAATTCGCCGATCGACACATGCCTGCTTTTATGACCCCTGCAGGTCCTGAAGCTGTATTATTATCTTCGATCTCGGTTATAATGAGCGTTAAGCCTATGAAATTCGAAGAACTTCAAATCCCGGATGCCGTTATGGCAGGAATAAGAACAGCCGGATTTACAGAATGTACGCCGGTCCAGGCCATGACCCTTCCCGAGGCCCTTCAAGGGAAAGACGTAGCAGCACAGGCACAGACAGGCACCGGCAAGACCGCAGCCTTTTTGATAGCAATTTTTTCGCGCATGCTCGCCACGCCGCAGGAATCGCGCGGGCCGTCTCCACGGGCGCTCATTGTTGCACCTACACGGGAACTCGTGGCCCAGATAGATGCAGAGGCCAGGATTCTCAGCGGTTCCACAGGGTTCCATATCGTTCCCGTATTCGGCGGCATCGACTACATTAAACAAAGGAATGAACTCGCGCGAGGCGTAGACGTGCTTGTCGGCACGCCCGGCCGCCTCATCGATTACCTTAAACAGAAGGTTTACAGCCTGAAGAAAACCGAGTTCCTTGTTATTGACGAAGCGGACCGCATGTTCGATATGGGTTTTGTTGCCGACCTGAGGTTCCTGATGAGACGCATGTCGCCTTATACCGAGCGCCAATCCATGCTTTTTTCTGCAACCCTCTCGCACCGCGTCATGGAGCTTTCCCACGAATTCATGAATATGCCGGAGAAGTTCGTTGTTACCCCTGAACAAATGACCGTCGAGCTTACCGAACAGCAAATATATCATGTAGGCAAAAGCGAGAAATTCGGCCTTCTTCTGGGCATGATCAGGCGCGAGCCGGAAGGCCGCTATCTCATTTTCTGTAATATGAAGGTGACGGCTGAAAAGGTAAAGCGGAGGCTCGAGGCAAACGCCATTGCCAATGCCGCTATTACAGGCGACCTGCCCCAGCCTCAGAGGTTGAAAGTGCTCGCGAATTTCAAAGAAGGCAAGTTTCCAGTCCTTATCGCTACCGATGTGGCCAGCAGAGGGTTGCACATCGAGGGCGTCACTCATGTCATAAATTACGACCTGCCCCAGGACCCCGAAGACTATGTGCATCGTATCGGCAGGACCGGACGCGCAGGTGCGGGAGGTCGCGCCATAAGCCTTGCGAGCGAAGACTGCGTTTTAGCTCTGCCTGATATCGAGGACTATATCAAGCAAAAAATCCCTGTCATGCCTCTCACCGACGAAATGATCGTAACCGATTACAAGAGGGGCGCATCCGTTCCACGCAAAACTGGAACGTCTACCGATAAGAGACTGACCGACCAGAGGCGTAATCGTCAGCATGACCGCCGGTTTGACAAGAAGAGCGGCGACGTCCCCAAGTTATCGGCAGCGCCAAAACCTGCTAATTCTTCTGATACGACGGATCAGGCCGGGAAACCCCCGAGAAATCGCCGTCGCAGAGGGAAGAAACCAACCTCCGGACCTGCCGGACCCGCCGAACCTAAGAGTCCGTCTTCTCAGGAATAATCTTTCTCAGGCTTTTCTGAATACATCCCGCGGGAGGTGCATCATGCTGCAATCCAAGAATCCTACCAAGACCGAAAACTGGAAAAAACTGAGCGAACACTTCAAGCAGGTCAAAGGACTGCAGATGAAGGAGCTCTTCTTAAAGGACCCTGAGCGGTTTTCAAAATTCTCGATCCGCTTTCAGGATATTCTCGCCGATTATTCCAAGAACCGCATTACCGACGAGACGATGCAGCTATTGGTCGGCATCGCCCATGAGTGCAATCTCTCCGATGCCATCGAAAAAATGTTCAGCGGCGACAGGATAAACGAAACCGAAGACCGCGCGGTCCTGCACATCGCCCTCAGGAACCGTGCAAATACGCCGATACTCGTGGACGGAAAGGACGTCATGCCCGAGGTTAATCGCGTACTCGACAAGATGAAGGGCTTCTCTGAGCGCATCCATTCAGGCGCATGGACCGGTTACACCGGCAGGAAGATTACGGACATCGTGAACATAGGCATCGGCGGCTCAGATCTCGGACCGGTAATGGCGACCGAGTGCCTGAGACCCTATGCAATGGAAGGAATGCACGTCCACTTTGTCTCGAACGTAGACGGGACCCACATCTCTGAGACCTTTAAAAAGGTGCGCCCCGAGACGACGCTCTTCATGGTTGCATCAAAAACCTTCACTACCCAGGAGACCATGACTAATGCGTTTACTGCAAGAAAATGGTTTGTCGATCATGCCGGGGATGCGCAACATGTTGCACGGCACTTCGTAGCGATTTCGACGAACGCCGAAAAGGTAAAGGCCTTCGGTATCGATCCGGAGAATATGTTCGAGTTCTGGGACTGGGTCGGAGGTCGTTATTCGCTCTGGTCCTCAATAGGCCTTTCGATTGCATGTTATATCGGCTTCGACAATTTCAGTGCGTTGCTCGATGGGGCATACGAAATGGATATGCACTTTCGAAACGAGCCATTTGAACGGAATATCCCCGTAATTCTCGCATTAATCGCCATTTGGTACACGAACTTTTTCGGCGCGGAGTCCGAAGTGATCCTGCCGTACGACCAGTACATGCACCGCTTCCCCGCCTATTTTCAG
Source organism: Dissulfurispiraceae bacterium (assembly GCA_041477935.1). Lineage (GTDB taxonomy): Bacteria > Nitrospirota > Thermodesulfovibrionia > Thermodesulfovibrionales > Dissulfurispiraceae > Fen-1308. The sequence continues at coordinate 13,275 of JBGOVD010000007.1, forward strand.
CAGGGCAACATGGAGAGCAACGGGAAATCGATTGACCGCGCCGGAAGGCCTGTGGCCTATCAGACAGGGCCGGTCATATGGGGCGAGCCGGGTACCAATGGGCAGCATGCATTCTACCAGCTTATCCATCAGGGCACTAAACTCATCCCCGCCGACTTCCTTGCACCTGCCATCAGTCACAACCCGATAGGTGAGCATCACTCGATCCTGCTTTCAAACTTTTTTGCCCAGACCGAAGCACTCATGGCCGGCAAGGGCAAAGAAGAGGTCCTCGCCGATCTCTTCGAGGAAGGGAAGAACAAGGAAGAGATCAAGCGGCTTTGGCCATATCGTGCCTTTGAGGGAAACAGGCCGACTAACTCGATTCTGTTCAAGCAGTTGACACCTCGTACGCTGGGAAGTCTTGTGGCTATGTATGAACACAAGATTTTCACTCAGGGCGTTATCTGGAACATCTTCAGCTTCGACCAGTGGGGGGTGGAACTCGGTAAGCAGCTTGCGAAGAACATCTTGCCCGAGTTAAAGCACGCCCAGCCGGTTACCTCACACGACTCATCGACCAACGGGCTAATCAATGCATACAAGGAATTGCGGAAATAGCGCTTTATTGAAAGCCTCATTCTTATACTGACAATTCTGACTGCGTTAGTTTAAGGATCGTTTTCCGAAGTAACTCCTCCTTCCCCTTAAAACGTCATTCGATCCAGGCAGACAGCGCTGACAACTGGCGCCTGTAGGATTAACTCCTACCCCCATTAGTGGAAAAGCCTACACTGAAATCAGGTTTTCTCCTATTTTAGATCGTTAGTTACCTGGGTATACTCTTTCCAATTGCATATTTACCATACAAATATATCGGCACGGAAGCTTTGAGCGACCGCTTTTTTAGACACGCACGTAAGGATGTAATTAATGTTAAAAAGTATGAGGTTGTTGAGTACCGGCATCATTTCGCTGACAGCATTTATCATAAGCGCTACCGGCAGCGTTTATGCCAGTGCCCTCGTCACACAGACCGCATTGCCCGGAGACTGCATACCGCAATTCGCAGTCGAGTTGCCGGTATTCGGACCCGGCGGTGACTTCCCGAGGGTCAATGCGCTCCTTCATCCGGCGCTGACCGTCAAGATGAAAGAGGTCGGACAAAAGGTACTGCCCGATCCCAATAGGACACACTATCCTGGTCAGGACCAATTTGGGAACGCATGCCCGTCGGTAAACTTCCGGAATACGCGGGTATGGGCTTACGAAACCGAGGATGCTCTCACCCACAAAACCCTTGGTCCCGCCCTCTGGCCGGCTGTAACTATCGAAGCCCGGAGATTCATTCCGACGATTGTGAAGTACGTTAATGAACTTCCGGCCTTCAACCCCGGATATGGACTGGTTCAGGGACTTTTGACGGTGGACCAGACTGTACACTGGGCAGATCCCAACGGCGTAATGGAAATGTGCATGATGCTCCCCGTGGATTGCACTAATCCGGATAATGCGGATAATGCCTGCTGCAAGCCGTTTGTGGGTGCGCCGCCCACTGTGCCTCATCTTCATGGCGCTGAAGTACCTTCGGCCTTTGATGGCGGCCCTGAAGCATGGTTCACAGCGGACGGGAAAAAAGGCACTGCATACAGGACCCTCGACCATCCGGGCGACGGCAAGGCTATCTATCTTTACAACAACACCCAGGAGCCCGGCACCCTCTGGTTCCACGACCATGCACTCGGGTCGACACGCACCAACGTCTATAGCGGCCTGGCTTCATTCTACTTCATCCGCGACCCTATGAAGGAACCCAAGAACCTTCCGAGTGGTCCCAATGAAATCGAGATGGCCATTCAGGATCGCCAGTTCGACACTAACAGCCAGCTGTTCTTCCCTGACGGCAGTGGAGCGGATGTCGCAACCAGCAACCTGAACGGACCACCCACAAATCCCGATATTAACCCCTTCTGGAACCCCGAGTTTATCGGCGACGTAGTAGTGGTAAATGGCGCCCCCTGGCCGTTCCTCAATGTGGAACCGCGGCGCTATCTCTTCCGCCTGCTGGATGGCTCGAATGCCAGGGTGTACAATCTGAAATTCGGTAATGCCCCTGTCTACCAGATAGGCGCCGACGACAATTACCTGGACGCTCCGGTCAAGGTGGATACCGTATTCATCGCCCCCGGCGAACGCGCCTATGTGATCGTAGATTTCACCAAATTGGCAGGTAAAGATGTTTACGTCACCAATGACGCGCCTATCCCCTTCCCGGACGGACTCGTGCCGGGTGTGGATCAGCCTGGCATGGCAAATGTCATGAAGTTCGGAGTCGGCAACCATAAGGTGTACGATGGCAGCTGCGATCCCGCCGCCGGCCAGTGCAAACGCCCGACACCTGCAGTCCGCCTTACCGACGGTAATGGTAACATTACCCCGGGCGTTAAGGTCGACAAGGTCAGACAGCTGATCCTTAAAGAGCACATGGGACCGGGAGGTCCGCTCGAAGTTCTGCTTAACAACACCAAGTGGGACGGCAAGAAATCGCCCAGCA
>JBGOVD010000017.1:0-13291 GCA_041477935.1 Dissulfurispiraceae bacterium
AAGTGTGGTATCGAACATACCGGTAACAAACGTAATCAGAAAACCTCCCAGAGCGCCGTATTTTAATGATAATCCAAAATTCGACATCGGTTTCGCCCTGAAAAATTCCAGTAGAAAGCCATAACCAAGCACCAGGAGCGCGGCGAGCCCGAAGATTCCCATTTGCGATGCTGTCTGGAGATAGACGTTATGAGCATCATAGTAAATCGCTCCTGCTTCCGGACAACCGATGGGCAGTAAGGACCTGAAATGATTAAGTCCAATTCCAAAGAACGGATTATCTCTAAAATAATTAATGGCGTCATCCCAGATATAGAATCTTGATACCATCGAATCAGTATTGTGAGATAACAACTTGTTCCACAGCGGTTTGTACAGAAAAACTGCCAGGAAACAGCTCATCACGACCCCCGCAGCAAGAGCAAGCGAATTCTTCAATCTCTTTCTTGCGAACAGCATGACAAAAAGAAATATAAAAAAACCAAGAAAGGATCCGCGAAATAACGTTAGTACTGACGCAATGAGCAGAATTAGCGAGAATATGCCTAACAAGATCCTGCAGCGCTTTGTCTCTCTGTCCGACAGTATGATGGTACCTACCATGGAAGACAATACGATGAGAAGATACATCGCGATATAATTCGGGTTCCTGAGCTGATGGATGTCAATCATGGTTTGAGTTTGGACTGCCCGAACTATTCCGTATAGGGCAGCGGCGGCAGTCGAGAGATAGAGACTCCAGAGGACCGTCCTCGTTTGCTTCTCATCGGATATGCTTCCTGCAACAAAAAATGCGATGGCATAGTAAATTATATCTTGCAACCCTTTCAGACTTTTGGCTGCGTTTTCGGCGAACATGCTGCTTATGAAGGCTGACAAAATGAGTGCCATCAAGCCAAAGTGTATGACGGTTAAATCCAGCTTAATTTCTTTTCTGTATACCTGCAAAAGGAAGACAGCCAGCAGAAGATACATGCTGATAGTCTTCACGGATTCGGAAAAAGGCAGGGAGGCAACCATGATAACAGTCAGGGCAAATCTTAGTTTGCCCAGATTCAGATGATCAAACACCGTGATTACCATTTATTATCATAAGCGACAATTTATTTATTGTTAATAAACCAACTAGTTCTATGTCTATTAATTTCAGCCCGGTATTTTTTACGCCCTATATTTTTATAAATAATATTGAGCTTCAGTTTGCGCCAGAGCGTATTATCATATCGGAACTGATTATATAATGCTCCGTCAAACTCTTGCGCGACAGCGGAAAGCTTATCTCTCCACATATCCTTATCCTGCGTCTTGACCCCGATACCAAATATAGACGTAGGCCAAAGATCAGATCCTTGGGCAACGACCAAAGAGACGTCGAAATCAGCCAGAAGTCTCTTGAAACATTCAGGAGTGAAACGCCAGTAGTCGTATGGATATGAGTGAATGGCGGCTTTAAACAGGGAGCTTATGATGAGGACGCCATCGTCACTTCGGAGAATACGCTTCATCTCAGACATTGCCTTAGACACGTCAAATACATGCTCAAGGGTCTCCAGGCATAAAACAAGAGCTGCCTGGCCATTTTCCATGGTAAGCCCTTTTTCCAGATCTTCAATCTTGTCCACTCCCGGCCCCGGCCTCATATCGCACCCCGTGTATTTAACCGTCGGGAAAAATACTCTCATGTCGCCGTACCCTTTAGAGACCTGAAATGATCCGAATTCAAAAATAGGCGCCTGCAAATTCAGACTTTTACTGCAGGTTTTCACGAATAGAATTACATTTTCAGTCACTATACCGTCTCCTTTTATACCGGAATAGATATCTGCGGAATGAGTTATTTACAAAGATTCCTCAGGAAGTCTTCCATATCGGTCAGCCACCTTTCTACTGTATATGATTTTAGAGCATTGTATGCATTTACCGAAAGGTCGAAACCGAGAGGGGAATTTTCCTCCAAAGTCCTTATCTGTTCTGCGAGGTCCCTATCCGAGCCGGCTGAAAAAAACAGGGCTGAACTGTCGTCTAAAACCTCTTTGATACTTTCCTGACTCGCTGCGATTATCGGCTTTCCAAGATACATGTAGTCGAATAGCTTCATCGGGAGGCTGCCCTGTTCGCTTTGCAGCAACGGCAGGATAAAAGCATCCACCTCGTCGGTCTCTTTTTTAAGATCATCCTGCGACACACGACAGGTAAAACGAACACGTGTTTCAACGCCGAGTTCTTTGGCCCTGGACACCAACCGCTTTTGTCCCCCGCTATCTCCCCCTATAAAATAGGCCTCGACTTTCTCGGGAAGGTATCTTAAGGCCTCGATGATGGTATCAACACCTTTCCAGGCTTCCAGACCGCCGATGTATCCGATACAATAATTCCGCTTAGAAGGCATGCGCAGAACGGGCATATCGACGAGAGGAGCTCTGACCCTGTGATAGTAAATTTTTTGCGGCACATCCGGGCTGATGGAATACTTATCGGCCAGCTTACGCTGTAAGGTCCGGGATGTGAAGATTATCCCGTCGGCACATTCAAAATCGGATTTGCTCCACGCCTCGGTTTCTGAATGCGGCTCAAGCAATATCCTGATTTTAAATCCTGCTTTTTTCAGGGAGATGAAAAATTGAAGCGGCCTGGCCTGGGTGACATATGCGATCCTCCTGCTCTCGCCCGTCCTGAAAATATCCTTCAAGACGGCAACCCTTTTTTCGAAGCCCGCAAGACCTTTGTGCTTAAATCCGGCACTCCTGAGATGAAACGCCGGTCTGTCCGCAAGGTCGGCACCGTACAGCGTCCTGAAACCGGTCCGGTCTTCTCCCCTGTTGGCATAGAAGAAAACCTCTTCGATGCCGCTCAGATCGAGGCTCGTCTGGACGGTATAAAGCGAATGAGCGCTCGGGAACGGGACTCTTACGTTATGATATGACAGGATCACTATGGAGTACTCTTTCATAAACCTTGATCAGACGAGACACTACCTTTTCCCATGTAAACTCTGCGATGACCCTTTGCCTGGCCTTTGCTCCCATCGTGACAGAAAGGTCTTTGTTCTTTAAGAGGGTCACTATTCTTTCTGAAAGAAGCTTCTCATCACGTTTCGGCACGATAAATCCGACTTCGCCGTCCTGAAGAATTTCGATGGTGCCGCCGCTCGGTGTAGCCACTACAGGCTTGCCGCAGCTCATGGCTTCGATTATAGTGACACTAAATCCTTCCTCCCCTATGCTCGGTTGCACCAGCATGTCCATGGAGTTTATCCACACCGGAAGCATGTCATGCTCAATTCTTCCGACAAAGGAGACATTTTTTCTTACGCCTAATTTGTCGGCCAGCGTTTCGAGCTCAGCTCTATATTCACCATCGCCGATGATTAATAATTTTGTATCCGGACATTCCACCAATATCATCTGCATTGCCTTGAGAAGCACCTGCAGGCCCTTCCATCCTACCAGCCTTCCGACTGTACCTATATATGCCGGACCTTCCGCGAGCCCGCAGGCTTTTCTGGCCTGGCCCGCATCGAATGGCCTGAATTTATCTTCATCAGCTCCGTTATATATCACTTCAGGTAATATGCCATATCTCTGTTGAACTTCATGGGCGTTGAACATGCTGCATGTCACACTGGCATCTACAGCCCTTTCGAAAAAAAACCGGTCGGTCATAAAAAAATCGGTGCCGTGAGAACCGAAGACAACCTTCGATTTCGATCCTTTCTTCCGGAGGTAGTACATCACAGGAAACTCAAATGGTTTATGGACGTGAATGATATCAAAATCTTCCTTCACCAGGAACTCTATGCAATTCCGGGCAAAACTAATTCTCTTGCAAAGCTTCCTGAATCTTGTTCCGAAATCCGGGAACTCCTCTTTTCGCCTGAACGTAAAGGCATGGTACCTGACGCCGTTTTTCTCGAACGTCTCCGGGCCCGCTGCATTCGTGCCGCAAATTACCCTCGCATCGATGCCCTTCTTCACCAGTTCCTCGGCGGCCTTTATACAGAAGGTCTCGATTCCGCCTTTAACAACATGGGTCGTCACATTGTACATCGCTATCTTCATGCCATGATCTCCCCGGAATCAAGAAGCTCTCTGCACTCCCTGTAAACGGCATCGGCAGTTATCCCCTCGATGCATTTCGCCTCGTCGCACCATCTCGCACAGTTGTCATAGTAACATTCGAGGCCGTTCTTGATGACCTTATGGATATTGAGGTCCCAAATCGGGCCGTTAGTTTTTTCGTCGGACGGACCGTAGATCGTGACTGTTTTGATCTTCAGGGCATTGGCGATATGGAAGGGACCGGTATCTCCCGACACGAATAGATCAAGTCTCTGAAGCAATGCGGCAAGTTCTCTCAGCGTAATCCGACCGGCCGTGTTCAATACCGACCGGTGCAATCTGCCCTCTATCTCGCGGCAAAGAGGGGCCTCTTTCTTGCTTCCAGTAAGAACTATCAACGATCCTGGATAGTCGGACAAGATTTCTTCCCCCAACTCGATGTACCTTTCTTTGGACCACATCTTGCTCTTCAATGATGCGCCCGGATGAAATCCTATTAACGGCCTGGCGACCTCGGCCCCATTAGCGCGCAGCAGGCCTTCGATCTTTTCCCGTGCCGACTCGTTCACACTGATGTGGCTCTTTTCGTTGTGCGTTTCTATTCCGAGAATTTCAGCCATCTTCAGATTCAGCGGGATTGCGTGGTCGGGAGGCTGACCCTTTCCCATCATCTCAGGATTGCTGACCAAGTAAGGATAGATAGTGGACTTCCAGGGCCTCCTGACGATGGCCCTTATCCCCGACCAATATAACAGTGGGATAACATCGGGATCATTCATATTTGCAACGAGCGCGATGTCGAAGGACTCAGCCTTCAGTTGCCGCCAAGTGGAATTAACCTTTTTAAACTTACCGTAGTATGGGATTACGACATCAAGATTGTCGTCGTCAAAAAAAATATCCTGAAACGCTCTGTGAACTAAAAAACCGAGTTTTTTATCAGGCAGGGCCTTTCTCAGTGCTTCAAAAAGCGGCGTACAGAAGACGGCGTCACCCAGCGCTGTTGTTGCAACGATAAGTATCCCATGCGATTTTTGAACGTCTATCTCCCGCATATCAGCGACCTTAAGCCTGCCCATTTTATTGAGGGCATGCATAACTGTCATCACCAGGTTGTCCCTGATCTTAAGATTCATCTCTTTTTCCCTATCCCCTTGCGCAAGCAGATTTCTGCCAATTTCTCATATACGGTCGCGGGATCGATCATGTCCATGCTCATGCCCAGTGAAGGCCTTTGCCCTGCCGGCGGAGCCAGCTGAATAACTGTGTGTTTGTCTCCATATCCGTAAGGGCCTACCCTCGAAGCAGGGTTAAAGCAATGGATAAGCGAGAGGACGTCGACATCCCCAACCGCGAAACCGAGATGCATTATGCCGGTATCGGTCGACATAAGGACCTTGCATGTTTTAAGAAGGGCTGCAGCCTGGGAAAGAGAAAGTTTTCCTGCCAGATTAAAGACGTTTTTGTTCCTGATGCCTTCTTCTATCAAGTTAGCCTTTTTCAGATTGTCTTTTCCACCAGAGATCACAAGGGCGACATCGAATTCATCAAGAATTCTCTTGCCCACTTCAATATAATTCTGGTATCCCCAGTCCCTGTATCCACCCCTTTTCCCACCGCCGACTTGAAAGGCTACAATCTGCCTGCCCTGCAGTCCCAGCCCTGCAAGCATTTCATCCATCTTCTTCATTTCATCATCCCTGACTTCGTATACCATGCGCTTATCCTGAGTATCAGCGCCTGCATATCGGACTATGTCGAGGGTCTGCTCAACACCGTGAGTAAAGTCCCAATCAGGCAGTAATACAGGGTGAGAGATCAGGAACCCCATCCGCGTCATGACCGGACAGCTTACCACCGCATTTCTGTTTGCCAGATAAGCGAGCGGCCAGATATCCGGGTCGTTTGCCCTCAATATGATCACAAGGTCGAACTTTTTCCCCCTCAGAAGGAAAGCGCTTCTGACGAAAGACAGGAAGCCTTTCCTGTATAAGATAAGCTCATCGATGAACGGATTGTGTGCAGCAATCAACGCCCTTCTTTTGTGAGTCACTACGGTCAGAGACGCTTGTGGATAAGTCTCTTTGACCGCCTTAATGGCAGGGCTGTCGGAAAGGGAATCTCCGATGCCTGCTGTACTGAAGACGAGTATCCGCCTGAATGAGGACTTGTCAAGCTCCCCACAGAGAGGCGGCGCAACACGGGCTGCACTCCTGAACGTTGCGGAGAACAGGTTGAAAATCAATTTATTCCATTGTCGATTGAACATAATTATAAGCTGATGCCAATGGGCTTTATGCCGGATACTTTAACCCTTCTAATCCCAATCTCAGGCGCATGTCCAATTTATCCTCTCGTTGTTGCATTTTCCGGATTTATATTGTGAAAATAAGATTCGGGGCGGCATGCGATCATGCCTCCTTTACACATAGTTCCATATACTTATCTATAATAGGGTTAATGACCAGGTCATATGTGTAATTAGAACGTACATGAAGACATCCTGCTCCGGCGATTGATTCTCTTTCAGCATCGTTGTGCAGATAATATTGCACCTGCTTTACGCAATCTGCCATGTCTTCATAAACAGCCGCGTGCTTGCCTGGTGTTATCAAAGTGGACAGATCGCGAGAACCGTCTGTAAGCAAAAAAGCTCCGCAGGCCGGTACCTCCAGTATCCTCATGTTCACGCCGCTGCGTTTCGCTCCTTCTCCAAATCCCCAGTCTGTAATATTCAACACTATTTTGCTTTCATTATATAGTCTCACCAGGTCAGTACCATCGATATAATCGCCTTTAATGCATCCTCTCACTTTGGCGTTAAGCAGATTTTTCCTGCGCCACTTTCCGCCGATTACGGTAATTTTATCCGTTATCGTGCAAAGTGATTCAATGAACGCCTGCCTCTTCGCGGACCAGTTCCCTACAAAACATATATCGATGCGTTTCTGCGCGCCTTCCAGCGGACGGAATAATTCGGGCCCGACTGAATGTTGCAGAAAACTTATGTGCGAGAGTCCCTTCTGTGCTCCTGCCGAGATACATGCAGAGTTCATAAAGAAATACCAATCGAAAAGATGCATCTCGGAGAATGCCTCGGCCATACGCTCTTCTCCTATAGTCCACCATCCAAAAAGACGAGCTTTTTGTCTGATGTGCACTAAAACATCTTCTCTGATAGTTATGCCCCGTATAATCAGGACCAGGTCGGGTAAAAAAAGCCGGCAAGCTGTCAACAAGTTATTACTTCTGAAATTTTTGTGCGCTAAGCGATGTTGGGAAAAAAGACTACTCCTTTTTGAGAGTATACGTAAATTATGCAGTATTTTATTTATAACGCGTATCAAATAGCGGTCGACCCAATGGATCTCATCAGTGCACACCATCTCCACAGATATTCCTCTCTTATTAAAGGCGGCAGCCAGATAATTCATGATAGGAGGTTTTGATCCATAGACCAGCAATACCTTCTCTAACCTTCTCCGCTTACAGGGAAGTTCACTGCTCGATTGCACCAAAGGCCTCCTTCGCATACTTTTGACACTGTGGCTTACCCGCTATACCTTCACAGCGAGTGAAAATACCTGCCGAGTCGATGACCGCTATCACATTTTCGACTGTTATCGATTTGGCATCGCAATCCGCAAGTCTAAGTACCATATGCCGCTCGCCATATGGTCTCCAAACCTCAGGATTGGCCTCTCCGAAAAGGCTGATTACCAATGTCCCTGCCGCCGCTCCGATATGGCTTGCTCCGCCTTCGCCGGTGACAAGCAAATTGCACTTAGAAGCTATGGCGGCGAAATCCATTACCTTTGCCGTACGATAAAAATATGCCCCATCGCCTATTTCTCTGCAAATTGCCGATGCTTTCTCCCCGTCAGATGAGATACCGGTAACTATGCACTTGCACCGATATTTGTCAATCAGATATTTCCCCAGTTCTACGAAATTTCGCGATATCCACGTGGATTTTTCCCTGTTGCTGCTGATATTGAAAACTACCAACCTTTCTTTCTGCTTTAATCCATTCTCACAAAGGAAATCGACAGCCGCATCTAGAAATAGGGGTGGAATATTCAGGCTGATATCCCGAATCTCTTTCTTCACACCGATAGCTTTCAGAAGATTCAGACATGCATCTGCCTGATGGTGCGACGAGAATTCTATAGGTTCGGCCGGAAGATTATAAAACCTGTCCCTAAACCGTCCTTTGAGCGACCTGTAGCCAATCCTGAATTTTGCGCCGCTAAGAAGCGCTGCCGTTGCCAGAAAGCTTGAAAATCCACCTTTTACACCTATAGCAAGATCAAAATCAGTCCCTTGGATGGTCTGCATTATATTGACAATCCTGCTTCTTCGGATTCCGGCACCCTTATTATAGACCAATACGCGGTCAATGTATGGTTGGTGCCTGATCACCTCTGCATTTGTATTTTCAGCGAGCACCGTAATAGTAGCTTCTGGAAATTCATTTCTTAACGTCCTGACAAGCGGGATGGCATAGATCATATCGCCGATCTTGTTCATCCTGATAACCAGAATGCTTTTTATATCTTCCTTCCGGAACTCGGCGGAGCTGCACAAATTACGAAATATTTTTGAAAAGCTTCCGATCACAGTGGCTGCCCGTTCCCCTTGGCTCTGACTACTGAGTGCAATGTCACGGCAATAGCGCTGATCACTTCCTCTTCGGTTATCGCTTCCATGCACCTTTTCACTTCGATCCCGTCGCAGATTTCTTTCGGGCATGTATTGCAGCGCATCTTTTTTGTCAGTACGGTATGTTGCTCTCCCCAAGGTCCCCATTGCGCCTCTCCGCTAGGCCCAAAAAGAGCTACCACAGGAGTTCCGACGGCCGCTGCTATGTGCATGGGCGCAGTGTCAACGCCGACGAAAAGATCTGCGGCAGCAGAGATGGCGGCAAGCTGCTTTATTGTCGTTCTGCCGCTCAAATCTGCGACACGTGAGCGGTCGTGAACAAGTGACAGAATCCTTTTCACCCTTTCCATTTCTCGGTCAGACGGTGAAGAAGTGATGACTATTTTCAAATTTTTTTCGACCATCCAGTTGATTATTCCTGCCATGCTCTTATCCATCCAATGCTTTGAGAGCCAACGCGCGGTCGGGTGCACATGGACTATCGTAGCTGATTCCCTGATGGAATGCTCTTTAAGCATATTCTTTACGAATACCTTTGCTTCATCAGTTATGAAAATATCAACGGCGAGGTCCTGCGTCGCAATTCCGAACTGCCGCACTATATCGAGGTTTTGAAGGACCATGTGTGGAGAATTACCATCCATTTTGGCGAGATGAGTGTAAAGATATCTCTTCCCGGCAAATCCTTTGCCTTCGGGGTCGGATGCAATTCTGTAACGCGCTCCGGTCGCAAAAGCCAGAACAGCAGCCCTGTCGCCGCTTGTCAGATCGACCGTCATGTCGAAACGTTTCGACCGTATGTCCTTCAAAAAGGATATCTCCTTCACTAATTTCCTCGCCGGCGATTCCGCTTTGACCTTTCTATTGAAGATAATAATCTCATCGATCATGGGATTTCCTTCCAGGACAGCTTCCGTTCCCGAATTGACAAGAGCTGAAATATGAGCGGCAGGGAACGTTTCTCTCAGCGACCTGAAGACCGGGACTGAGAGAAGGACGTCTCCGATATGGCGCAGCTTTATTACCAGAATCTTCTTAATATCTACGAATTCATGCATTAGCCAAAAGCTTCCTGTAAAGGGCATCGATATTGTTCAGCATACTTTCCAGTGAGTAGCTCCTCTCGACGAGTTGCCTGCCTTGCTTTCCTAAATCCGACCTTAATTCGATGCTGTTGTAAAACTCCGTCACCCTTTCGGTGATTTGGCCGGGGTTCCTGGGTTCGATCAGGAATCCGGTTTTCCTGTCGATTATGATCTCCTTGATTGCGCCTGTGTCCGATGCTATAACAGCTTTCTCCATTGCAAGCGCCTGCAAAAGCGTCTGCGGGACGCCTTCGTTCGCATAGGAGGGATGAACGATAATATCAAGAGAGGCCATGATTTCGGGAACGTCTTCCCTGTGCCCTAGAAAGACTATTCTGTCTTTGAATGCGAGATTGCATACGAGTTCATCAAGATGCCTTCTCTGCGGCCCGTCACCGACGATATAAAAAAAGGCGTCCGGTATCCGCTCCAGGATCTGCGGAATCGCATTTATAAAGTAACTATGCCCCTTCCAGCTCCTTAGAACTCCTACCATCCCGATCGCGAGGCCGGACGCTTGAAAAGCAGGTTTCACTTTTGCAGGATTGAACCTTTCAATGTCGATGCCCGTAGGGATGGAGACGATCTTCGAAGCTGCGAACCCGCTCTTGTGTATCATCATTTGACGTATCTCTTCCCCTGTGGTAATGATCGCGTCGGGAAGCGAATTATAGATCAGTCGGTTAGAATACGACCTGCTGATGGCAGCGGAAAGATGCCTGGTCCTTATTATTTTCGGAACGGTTTTGGATAGTTTAGCTGCAATAGTGGATACCCAGCTGTCTGATGAACTATGAGTATTTATTATATCGGGCCTCACTCTGTCTATCAGAGATGCCATTCTGAACACGGAAACAGGATTTTTTTTCTGAAATTCGGCCGGCAGGACTTGCAGACCAGCATCCTGAGCACGTCTGAAGATATTGCTGTGGACCGGCGCGGCAATTAAAACATGCTTCCCCCGCCTTGCGATGCCGGCAGATTCCTGGACTATCCTTATCTCCTGGCCTCCCCAGCCAATTGACGATTCAGTATGGAGTATGGTCAACACCTGATATTTTAACTTAATGGAAGGCTTTTTTTCTAAACAGTGACGGTCCCGGACAAGCCTGCTTTCCTTTTGATTAAATCCATAAATTCACTCGCCGCCTTGTCGATGGAATGCCGCTCAGCCTTTGCCCTCGCCCTCATCCCCATGCTCTCTGCATCGGACAGGGATAGAACAATCTTGCGTGCCAGCTCTGAATGATCGATTACGGAAGAGGTAATGAAACCTTCCATGCCCTCTTCGATTACTTCGGCAGCGCCGTTGTTTCTGGTGGTGATAACCGAAAGGCCGGATGCCATCGCTTCGAGGCAGGCATTGCTGAAAGGGTCGTAGATGGTCGGCAATGCAAAAAGATCTGCAGCGGCATAGAACTTTTCGACATCTGCCCGGGGGCCGAGGAACATGATCTCGCCTTCGACGCCGAGTCGTTTTGCTGTTTGCCGGAAAGAATCGCTATCGCCTTTGCCGATGACAATCGCAGCAAGTCTTTCACCCGCGAGCGATCTCTTTACCTCCGGCAGTGAGCGAATAAGTGTTTCGAGCCCTTTGCGCCTGAATCCGGATCCGACAAACAGTATTACCTTGTCATGTTCTCCTATGCCTATGTTTTGCCGCATCTCTGAACGCCATCTTTTCCGATTGGCAGGTGAAAATTTATTCAGATCTACCCCATTGTAAGCCACAGTTATCTTGCCTTCGGGAGTGCCGTAATATCTTCGGATTTGGTCTTTCACCATGGCCGAATTGACCACAATTAGGGGCGTTTTTTCGAAGATATATTTTTCGAGCGAGAGGGTATAGCGGTGCAAAGGGTTGATGCTGAACGAAAGCCGCTTATGTGAGGGCTCGACTTCGCTCCTTATTTCAAGCCATGCCCTGTGGCAGCCGTCGCCGGCACGGTATATGTCCTGGTATTCCGTGCGTTCAAAGCTGACAATGCAATCGAACCTCTCGCGCCTCAATGCCTTCGCCGAATTCTTGCTGAATGAGAGAACCGAAAGAAATGAAGTCGCCTGAACGATGCCGATTTTATGGAACGTGAACCCTGGCTCGTCCGTCCACTCATTGGCAAATACATGAAGATCGTGTCCCTCTTTCTTAAGTTCACCAAGGAGGGTTTTCAGATATTGTTCGGCGCCGCCGTGGAGGGAAAAGCGTTTTTTTACAAAAGCAAGCCGCATTTTTCTATGGTCTCTTCCTTAAAAATAAAAAAGTCCCCTAATGAAAATCGTTCTCATCTCCATTAGGGGACGCCTTAATGTTATGCTACTGCTGCCTTTTTGGCTTTCTCCTGCTGTTTTGCGATCCTGATCTGCTCGGCATTGAATGTTCCGCCGATGGCCTGCACGGGGCACTTGATGGCGCAGATACCGCAGCCGATGCATTTTCCCTGGTTGACAGCATGCAACTTTTTATTCTCACCTGTTATAGCATCCACAGGACAGGCCTTGGCGCAGATCTGACAGCCGATGCAATTGTCCAGCACGAGTGCCTTTGTCCGCGGATCTATGAAATCAGCTATCGCCTTCGTCGGGCATTTGGTGACGCAGAGCCCGCAGACCTTGCATTTGTCCATGTCGATCCTCGCCAGATTTTTATCGACTTTAGGGGCATCGAACGGGCAGACTTTCACGCACATACCGCAGGCTATGCACCCGACCTTGCAGGCTTTACGGACATCGGCCCCCTTGTCCCGTGAGTGGCACGAAACCAGTACGGCCTTCGCTGCAGGCAGCACTTCGATCACCTTTTTTGGGCAGGCAGCTTCGCACTTCCGGCATGCTGTGCATTTATCTTTATCGATAATCGGCAGATTGTCGCTGCCCATCTTGATGGCATCGAAAGGGCATACCCTTTCGCAAGTGCCGTAGCCCAGGCAGCCGTACATGCAGGATTTGTCGCCTCCGCCGGCAAGCACTGCCGCGCGGCAGTCGAGGACGCCTTCGTATGCGTACTTCTTCTGCGATTTATCCCAGCCGCCCTGGCACATTACCCTGGCCAATTCCTTCTCTCTGATCTCGGCCTTCTTGCCGGTGATCTCGGCAACTTTCATGGCTGCCCTTTCACCGGCGGGGATACAGAGACTCGGTGATACATTGGGATCTTTTACTACCGCTTCGGCATACTGTTCGCACCCTGCATAACCGCATGCGCCGCAGTGAGCGTGGGCCAGAAGGTCATTGACCTGCTCGACCCTCGGATCGATCTTCACGGCAAACTTTTTTGCGGCAAACGCGAGCACAAAACCGAAGACTGTGCTCATACCGGCAAGAAAGATCAAGGTGTACTTAAGAAGCGGTGCAATCGCTATGAACTCCTTGGCTTCGATTTCAGCGCCGACGCCGACCTTGGGCAGCAGATATTGCGATATATCGGCGAACTGGAACAGTCCCAGGATGTCCGTTATTATCTTATGTACCTCATACATCGAACTACCT
>JBGOVD010000170.1:0-5258 GCA_041477935.1 Dissulfurispiraceae bacterium
ATGACTGCAAAGATAATTGACGACATCGGAAAACCCGGAGTCCTGTTTCATGGCGTAGCTGTAAAGCCGGGCAAGCCTTTGATAGGAGGGCTCGTCGACGGTAAGCCGGTGCTTGGACTTCCGGGGCATCCTGCAGCAGCCGTTGTGTCTTTCGATCTTTTTATCGGCCCGCTGATCAGGAGATTATCCGGGATCAGTGAGGTCAATGGATTCAAGAAGACCATTATTGCTGTAATGGGCAAAAGCATAGCTTCAGCGGCCGGAAGAGAAGACCATATCCGGGTTTATATCGAGGCTGAAAATGGAGAATTGAAGGCCTATCCGATTCTGGGCAAATCAGGATTGATTACGACCCTTGTTAAGGCTGACGGAATCGTTGCAATACCTGCCTCCAGACTCGGACTCGACCAGGGCGAACAGGTAAATGTAAATCTGTTTTAAGGAGGCTTTTCAGGCGTGATAGACATAGTCAGGAATCTATTTGGCCGTGTCGGCCGACCCCTTAATTTCATGGAGGTCTGCGGCACCCATACCGTCGCGATATTCCGCCACGGCATAAGGAGTATTCTTCCTGATGGCCTTAAGCTGCTGAGCGGGCCGGGATGTCCCGTATGCGTGACATCGATCAGGGACATCGATACAGCTATAGCAATTGCAAGAAGTGATGATGCCATACTGACCACTTTCGGAGATATGATGAGGGTACCCGGAGGTAAGCAGTCTCTCATGGAGGTTAGGGCCGAGGGCGCAGATATACGGATCGTCTATTCACCGCTCGACTCGCTGAAGATCGCTAAAGAGAACCCTGGCAAGAAGGTTGTTTTCTTCTCTGCCGGATTTGAGACGACGGCACCTTCTGCCGCAGCTACGGTCTCTGAGGCCGAGAGAATGGGAATTCCGAACTTTTTTCTTTATTCGGTGCACAAGGTCGTCCCGCCCGCTTTAGAGGCACTGCTGCTCTCTGACGACGTCAGGATCGATGGATTTATCCTCCCCGGTCATGTAAGTACGATCATCGGGACCAAGCCGTATCGTTTCATCTCTGAAAAGTACTCTATCCCTTGCGCCGTGACAGGGTTCGATGCCAACGACATTCTTGGCGGTATCGCCATGCTCCTGAAACAGACCATTGAAGGCAAGGCGTCCGTGGAGGTCGAATACAAGACTGTCGTCAGGGAAGAAGGTAATCCGAAAGCGGTTAAGTTCATCGAAGACGTTTTCGAACCCTGTGACAGCTATTGGCGGGGCATCGGCATAATACCCGGCAGCGGTCTCAAGCTTCGCAAGTCCTGGAAGCACAGAGATGCCGAGGCGGTTTTCACCCTCGAAGTGCCTGATATTGCCGAGCCCAGAGGCTGCATGTGCGGCCTTGTGCTCAGAGGCGTCAAGTTGCCTTCGGAGTGCCCGCTTTTTGCAAAGGTCTGCAATCCGGACAAACCCGTAGGCGCCTGCATGGTAAGTTCTGAAGGAAGCTGTGCTGCATATTACCGGTATCGGGGCGTATTGGAAGGCTGAGAGAAAGCGTGGTGGCTACAAAATATGAGTGGCCGATCACACAGATATCAGCGGAGATCCAATGCGATCGATGCCGGCAACCTGTCTGACCCCTGACGGATATCTCCCGCTCTGATTTTATACGTTTACGATCTTGTAGCTGTAGCCGATCTTGGCGGAAGCTTCAAGAGTCGCCTTGACCGAGCAATATTTCTCCATTGAAAGCTCTACTGCTTTTTTAACGGCGTCTTCCGAGATGTTCCTTCCGGTCACGGTATATTCAAGTTTAATACTTATGAACTTTTGAGGATGAGTTTCAGCTTTTTCGCCGCTGACGCTCACCTGGATATCGATCACTTCCTGCCGCTTCTTTTTCAGGACTGATGCAACGTCCATTCCCGAACAACCACCGGTAGCAACCAGCAGCATTTCCATAGGGGTCATTCCCGTCGTGATTTTTCCGGCTTCGGGGCTTGCATCCATAACGATCGCATGACCCGAACCTGATTCACCCACAAACTGAAATCCTTCAACCCATTTCACCTTGGCAGTCAGCATTGAAAGCCTCCTTTATATATCAGGACAATCACAGGGCGCAGCAAGCGGCGCCCCTACGGATTTGTCAGCTGTACCCTATGAATTGCCGTCGCCTTGCCGCTCTCGTCATCTATCTCTATGATTACGGCCGATAATATCGCCTGACCTTCCGCAACATTGAATTTCTTCGGCATATGGGTGAGAAATTTATCAATTATCTGTTCTTTCTCGATCCCGATGACCCCCGAATTCGGTCCGGTCATGCCGACATCGGTAATATAGGCAGTCCCTCCTGGCAGGATCCTTTCATCAGCGGTCTGCACATGGGTATGAGTGCCGACGACGGCGCTGACCTGCCCATCGACATAGTAACCGAAAGCAATTTTTTCAGAGGTGGCTTCGGCATGAAAATCTATGATGACTATCTTGGCCGACTCTTTAATCTTCTGAAGGGCGGCTTTTGTGGTCCTGAACGGACAGTCCAGAGTATTCATGAAAATTCTGCCCGAAACATTGAGTACTGCGACAGGAATCTTTTTTAGCACGGTGATAATTATGCTTCCTGACCCCGGCACTTCGGGCGGGTAGTTAAGCGGTCTCAGGATGCGGTGCTCCTTGACGAGGTAGGGAAGGGCGTCTTTTTTGTCCCAGACGTGGTTGCCGGTGGTGATGATATCGACGCCGTATGAGAAAAGCTCCGTCGCCATAGGCTCTGTAATACCGAACCCGCCGGCTGCATTTTCACCATTGGCCAGGACCACATTCATCTTGTATCTGCTGACGAGGTTAGGGAGGAGGGCCTTTACAGCCTGCCTCCCCGGTTTCCCCACGATGTCTCCGATAAATAGTATTTTCATCGGACAATGATTAACGCTGACTCATGCCGTCAACTGTATTCAACGCGACTATTTCGCATAGTCGACATGCCTTGATTCCCTTATGACCGTCACCTTGATCTGGCCGGGATAGGTGAGTTCGGCTTCGATCTTCTTGCCGAGATCTCGGGCCATCAGTGTGCACATCTCATCGTTGACGGTTTCAGGCTTGACGATAATGCGGATTTCCCTTCCGGCCTGGATTGCGTAACATTTGTCCACGCCGGCGAATGACATGGCCATCTCCTCGAGCTTTTCCAGCCTTTTGAGGTACAGTTCGATGCTTTCCCTCCGGACGCCCGGGCGTGCCGCTGAGAGGGCGTCTCCGGCCCCCACGAGGGCCGATTCAACCCAGCGCGCCTCGACATCGCCATGGTGCGCCATTATTGCGTTGATGACAGCCTCGGATTCACCGTATTTTTTTGCGAGAGTCGCGCCGATCTCCTGATGCGAGCCCTCCATCTCGTGGTCAACGGCCTTGCCGATATCATGAAGCAATCCGCCGCGTTTGGCAAGTTTGGTATCGACGCCGAGTTCACCGGCCATCATGCCGGCAAGAAAGGCGACCTCTTTCGAATGCTGCAGGACATTCTGACCGTATGATGTTCTGTATCTGAGCCTTCCGATTATCTTGACAATCTCAGGATGCACGCCCGATACTCCGAGCTCGAAGACGGCCTTCTCTCCTTCTTCCCTGATATTCGTTTCGACCTCTTTTTTTACTTTTTCAACAACCTCTTCGATCCTGGCAGGGTGAATTCTCCCATCCGTCACCAGTTTGCTAAGGGAAAGACGGGCGATCTCTCT
Organism: Dissulfurispiraceae bacterium; assembly: GCA_041477935.1. Taxonomy (GTDB): domain Bacteria; phylum Nitrospirota; class Thermodesulfovibrionia; order Thermodesulfovibrionales; family Dissulfurispiraceae; genus Fen-1308. The sequence goes on from JBGOVD010000170.1 coordinate 3,714, forward strand.
TCTTACGGGATCATGGGCTGAAAGCGTCACCATTTCAGGGGTGTCGTCGACAATTATATCGACGCCGGTAGCAGCCTCAAAGGCGCGGATGTTTCTGCCTTCGCGGCCTATTATCCGGCCTTTCATTTCATCTCCCGGCAGGCTGACTGCCGAAACCGTCGCATCCGCAACATAATCTGCGGCATAGCGCTGAATGGCAAAACTTATTACTTCGTTGGCTTTTTTCTCCGCATTCTCTTTTGCTTCGTCTTCGATCTTCTTCATCATCTTTGCTGCCTCGAAACGGGACTCTTCTTCGATCCGCCTGAACAACTCCTGCTTGGCTTCATCATGGCGCATACCGGAGATGGTCTCGAGCACCTGCATCTGTTCCTTTATGAGCAGCAGGTGCTGGTTTTCTTTCTCGGTGATCTGTTTTTCCTTCGACCCTAAATCGCGTTCCTTTTTCGTCAGATCATTTTCTTTTCTTTCGAGCTGATCGATCTTTTTCTCAAGAGATTCCTCTTTTTGTCTCAGCCTCTTGTCCAGATGATTAAATTCTCTGGTCCGTTCGCGTACTTCCCGTTCCGCCTCGGCCTTGGCCTGGTAGACGGCATCCTTTACATAAACGGCAGCATCTTTTTTTATGACCTCAGCTTCTCTTTTTGCCTCTTCGAGCTGACGGTCCCGTTCCTTTTCAAAAGAAACCTGACGTGACTTTAAGGTTTTCTTGTAAGAGTATACGAAGGCGAGACCGCTCAGGACTCCGGCAACGACGGCGACCAGTATATACAAAAGCGTGTACGTCATGTTTGGCATCCTCCTCTATGGTAATGAAAAGAGAGGCTTGAGCAGATAGCAGTGTGAACAGGAATGAGGGCTTTCGGCATCGCTATTAAATGGACCTCTCTTTTACTTTCGGCAACGCTTGCACTATGCGCAAGCGGCTTGATGCGGGATGAGGGCGGATAGCGAAATAAAAAAGAAGTCTTACCGGGAAAGGCCCTGAAGGCCTCTATGGAATAGGGGGGAGGCCGGACAGAGCAGATACGGCTTCGATCGCCCGGGACTCTTGGATATATCTCTGTATATTATGTTTATTATCAACACCCCACTCCTCTATATCTTCCTGTGTAATTCGACTATCGACCACTGCCACGCATCAACAGCATTTATAAACCCAAAAACTTTAACATAATGCGGCAAATATTATAACCCACCCTGCCGTGTAGCAAAAAATTAGATCCCCGTTGTTATAAGTGGGTGCCTTGAAGGTGTCTTAGGCTTTCTCCGCGAGGGAGACATGCACACCGAATACCTTACTCGGCTCCCTAAAGATCTAACTTGCCGGGATCAACTTTTTCACTTAATCACGCACAGGGCAGGCAAGCTATCTATATTAGTTATAACAAAATATAACCTATATAGGCAACTATAATATTGATTAAGTGTTTTGATAAAAGCCATCGTCCTTGGCCTGCTTGAAAAAATTGTGTATACTGTTCGTAAAAAAGTAACGGGGGACTTATTATGGAGATCAAGAAAATCCTTTTTCCGACCGACTTC
>JBGOVD010000216.1:0-4601 GCA_041477935.1 Dissulfurispiraceae bacterium
AGAAATACTTTCCGGTCAAGACAGGATTGGGCGGGACAAAGAAATGGCTCAAGGCTGTTGACGGCGTGAGCTTCGATGTGAAAAAAGAGAGCGTTTTTGCGATCGTCGGAGAGAGTGGGTGCGGGAAATCGACTGTTGCGCGGCTTATCCTCAAGCTGCTCGATCTCACTTCAGGCAGGATTACTTTCAGGGGAAATGATATCTCTGCCATCAAGGGGAACGATCTGCGCAGCTTCCGGAGAGCGGTGCAGATTGTTTTCCAGGACCCTTTTGCTGCCCTGAATCCACGGATGAGGATCATCGATGCTCTTTCCGAACCGTTCAAGATCCATAATATCGCCCCCGGCAGCGAGATAAATGACCGGGTTGTGGAACTCCTTAACAAGGTAGGATTGAATGCAGAAGTTCTTTCCAAATACCCGCACGAATTCAGCGGCGGGCAGCGCCAGCGGATATGCATAGCAAGGGCACTGGCTGTCTCTCCGGAACTCGTAGTCGCCGATGAACCCCTCTCGGCGCTCGACGTCTCTATCCAGGCACAGATTCTTAATCTTCTCCAGGAGATCAAAAGGACTTCGGGCATATCGATGGTTTTCATCAGCCATGACCTTCGTGTTGTAAGATACCTCAGCGACGAGGTTGCGGTTATGTACCTGGGGCGAATTGTCGAGACCGGCAAGACTGATGACCTGTTCGCTGCACCGAAGCATCCGTATACGGAACTGCTTCTTTCGTCGGCGCCGAAAATGAAATATAGTTCTCAGCAGGCTGCCGGAGAATACAGGCTTCCGGTTGATTCCAGTGACATGCCGGGGGCTGTTGATGTCCCGCCGGGTTGCCCTTTTCATCCCCGCTGCCCCAGGAGATTCGATCCATGCGATAAAATATCTCCGGACCTTGCCAAGTCAGGGGAATCCTCTGTAGCTTGCCATCTCTATAAGACCTCTTAGTACTCAATTCGGAATCGTCTTGACTCTCTGGATGGTGCATGGTATATATATACAAAGTTGCGTTGAGGTGGTTAAGAAACATCAGTGTTGTGTTAACCATGCCTAATAATAGGAGGACGCTATGTTAAAGGAATTTAAGGAATTTGCAATGAAGGGCAATGTGGTGGATCTGGCAATCGGTATAATCATAGGCGGCGCCTTCGGAAAAATTGTGTCATCTTTTGTCGGCGACATACTGATGCCGCCGATAGGGCTCTTGCTCGGCAAGGTCGATTTCACGAACCTTTTTATTTCGCTTTCAGGCAGAAGCTTCTCATCTCTGCAGGAAGCCAAGGCAGCAGGAGCGCCTACTCTCAATTATGGACTTTTTTTTAATTCAATTCTGGACTTTGTGATTGTTGCTTTTGCGATATTTCTTATGATCAAGCAGATCAATAAGCTGAAACGCGAAGAGGCGCCGGCTCCGGCGACGCCGACCACGAAGGAGTGCTCCTTCTGTTTTTCGATGGTCCCGATCAAGGCGACGCGCTGCCCTCAATGTACTTCGGAGCTGAAGGCGTGAAAGACGAGTTACAGGAGTGAGTCGATCTCGTTAACGAGTTCAGGCCTTGTCCAGTCCTGTTCGCCGAAATGTTTTTTGAATATTACTCCCCGCCGGTCGATCACGAACGTGGTCGGCACCATAAAGGCTTTGTATAGGTCTCTCGACACGGAAAGCTTGTCGTCGAAGAGAATATCGAAGGTCACCGGGTTCTGAGCAATAAAATCTTTCACGGAAGACAACGACCTGTCGGAAGATACCGCAAGAACGATGAGTCCCCTGCTTTTATATGTTTGGTATAACTTGTTCAGCGACTGGAGTTCGTCTTTGCAAGGAGGACACCATGTGGCCCAAAAGGCAAGAATAACGACCTTCCCCTTATAGAAAGATAGGGCAACGGATTTGCCTGCAAGATCTTTCAGGGTAAAGTCCGGCGCCTTTTGGCCCGTGAGGCTTTCGATGGCGTAAGGGGAAGGGAGATCTGCACTTACTGCCGAAGCGGGGAACCGGAAGTCAGAAGCCAGGACACAAATCAGAATCGAAAACAAAGTAGGGGCGTATCGCGATACGCCCCTACAGATGAAATTTGCTTTAGACAAGTCCTGCATCTTTCAGCACGGCCCTGAGCTTCTCCTTGTTGGCTGCGGACATGGGGCAGAGGGGAAGCCTGAAATCCTCCTCGACCTTTCCCATCATGGCAAGGGCAGTCTTCACCGGTATGGGATTTGTCTCTATGAACATGGCTGCGTTCAAGGGTTCAAGCTTATAATGCAATTTCCTCGCTTTATCTATGTCGCCCTTCTCCCAGGCGTTCCACATCTCAGCTACATCTTTCGGCACGATGTTAGCAGTTACGGAAATGGCTCCCTTACCGCCGAGCGCCAGCATCGTGAAGGTTGTAAAATCGTCACCGGAAAAGAGGGGCAGCCGGTCACCGCATAGCCGCACCAGGTCGCTGGCCTGGCGCATGTCACCGGTCGCTTCCTTGAGACCAATAATATTCTTGAACTCAAGAAGCCTTGCAACCGTATCGGGCAGCATGTTTACGGCAGTCCTTCCCGGCACATTGTAGAGCACAATGGGAATATCGACGGCCTCGGCTATGGCCTTGAAATGCAGGTAAAGGCCCTCTTGCGTCGGTTTGTTGTAATAGGGCGTGACTATCAGGGCGCCGTCCGCGCCCAGTTCCTTCGCCTTTTTCGTAATGAAGACAGCCTCATCGGTCGCATTGGCACCAGTACCGGCGATGACCGGGATCCTTTTATTTGCCGCCTTGACTGCCACCTCGATGACCCGGTAATGCTCTTCGAAGTCCAGGGTCGAGGCTTCGCCCGTTGTGCCGCAGGGAATGATGCCGTGGGTACCCTCTGAGATGTGCCATTCAATCAGGTCGGCGTAAGCTTTCTCGTCGAACTTTCCATTCCTGAACGGAGTTACTATGGGTACCAATGAACCTTTGAACATGGTCTCCTCCTGCTGCTGATAATTATATAAACTTTATACCAATCCTATAGGTATTATCAAATTTCCTGCTCCACTGAACTATCCCTGCCACATCGTCCGGACCGAGTCTGACCTTCGCTCCTTTTTGCAATGGATAATAGGTTTCGATGCAGATTCCTCCCGCGCTTATGTTCAATGTCGAACCCGAAAGAGAAAGACCATCGTTATTCGAAAAATCCGGGTTTGCGATCCTGTACTCGATTCTGGAATTCCAATCCTTTCTGGGGGACTTGCGGCGATTGGAATCCGTCATCTGATAATGCCTTCAAATACCTCGACTGCAGGACCGGTCATATAGACATGGTTGTTTTCGGCCCAGTCGATGGAGAGATTCCCGCCGAGCAGTTTGACGGTCACGCGCCTCTGAGTCAGGCCCTTGAGCATTGCCGCCACCCCTGTAGCGCAAGCGCCTGTACCGCATGCCAGGGTCTCGCCCGTGCCTCTTTCCCAGACCCTCATGATCAATTCATGCCTGTTCAAGACATTGACGAACTCGACATTTGTTCTCTTCGGGAAGAGCGGATGTATCTCGATTTTCCGGCCATATCTCTCGACCTGGAAATTGGACACATTGTCATCGATGAAGATCACCGCATGAGGATTGCCCATCGAAACGAAGGTTAGGTTGAATTCCCTGTCGTCGATGCTGAGGGGATAATCTATCGCCATTGCCTGTGACTGTATATTCACCGGGATCTTTTGCGGGTCCAGTATGGGCTCTCCCATGTCGACGCGCACATCAGTGCCTGAGCGCTCAGGCCGTATGATCCCGGCAAGAGTTTCGACAGCGAGTACCTGCTTGTCTGATAAATTCCTGTCCCAGATATATTTTGCGAAGCAGCGAATGCCGTTGCCGCACATCTCGACCTCGCTGCCGTCAGCGTTGAAGATCTTCATCATGAAATCGGCGATCTTGGATGGATAAAGGAGCAGCACCTGGTCGGCGCCGACACCGAACTTCCGGTGGCAGTACTTGACCGAGAAATCGGCCGGGTCCGGCAGATCTAACGCCCGGCAATCTACAACGATGAAGTCGTTACCGGTGCCGTGCATCTTTGTGAAAGGTACATTCATCGGATAAACTCCGGAATCGATTCGCCGCGCAGCAGATCGGCATACGTCTCACGCTTGCGGACGAGAGCGAATTCCGTTCCATTGACCATTACTTCGGCAACCCTTGGGCGGCTGTTGTAGGTCGAGGACATCGAGAAGCCGTAGGCTCCTGCGCTCATGACAGCCAGGTATTCTCCCTGCTTGACCTTCGGGATCTCGCGGTCCTTCGCAAGGAAATCTCCTGATTCGCATATCGGTCCGACGACGTCAGCAATGATCGTATCCCTCCTGCTCTTGACCACAGGCTGAATATGATGGTACGCATTATACAGCGACGGCCTCATCAGGTCGTTCATCCCGGCGTCTACGATGACGAAATTCTTCTCTTCTCCCTCTTTCAGGTAAAGCGTTTTAGTCACAAGGATCCCCGCGTTGCCGACAAGAGACCTTCCTGGTTCCATTACTACGGTCAGGTCGCGACCTTCGAGCAGTGGAAGAAGATGCTTCGCCAGGTCGCTGGGCTGTGGCGGTTCCTCATCAAGATAAGTAATGCC
>JBGOVD010000062.1:0-8398 GCA_041477935.1 Dissulfurispiraceae bacterium
AGGTTTTCGAGAAGTATCTGATTATCTTCGACTATCGCAATTCGCATATCATCATTTTATCATCCATTCCTCTTAATAACCATTACCGCTCATGGGTATTTTAGGGGTATGGGGAAGTCCAGATGAACAGAGGTCCCCTTAAGGCATAGCACAGACAGGCTACCGCCTATCTCTTCGGCACGCGATTTCATATTCCGAATACCCCGCCCATCACCCTGGCTTTTTGTAAACCCGCCACCATCGTCATGAACAGTAAGAACGAATCTTTTTGCCTTTACACTGATAGTCACGTCCACGACACTGGCGCCTGAGTGCTTTATTACATTTGTAAGCGCCTCCTTGTAAATCCTGAAAATGTTGAGACAAAGGAGACTGTCGGGAGGCATGGCGCCGGCCTTAATTGATGTCTTTGCCCTGAAGTAAAGGCCGTTGCCCTCTATCATGGAACTCCCGAAATTCCTAAGGTCCGCGACAAAGGCATGCCAATCCAACCGACGGTCATCGATTATGTTCATGAAGTTGCGGAGTTCCGAAATGGCCTCACGAGACAGTTCGGACATCGTGCGCAGGGCATTCCTGATATAGTCCGGCGATGTTGAATTGTATGCCATCTCAGAGAGCAGTCCGACATTTGTGACTATTCCGCCTATGCCGTCATGCAAGTCCTTGAGTATCTTGTCCTTTTCAAGAAGCCGCTTCCTCTCTTCCTCATGCCGTATCCTGCGCTCCTCATCCAGTCTTACAAGCGCCGCGGCCCTTTTTTGAGCGGTAATATCGCGGTTGCTTCCCCTGATTCCAAGATAAACTCCCTCTGCATCATAAACAGGCTGACAAACATGACCGATCCACCTTATGTTCCCATCCCGGTGGATGATCCGGTACTCCAGTTCTCCAATCTTCTCTAAAGGCCTGGTCTGCACAGTGCAATGCGTCGCACACTTGGTCAGATCGTCGGAATGTACTATCCGGAGAAAGAGTTTCGAGTCGGCCTCGAATTCAGCTGCGGTATAACCGGTTACGGCCTGACAAGAAGGAGAGGTGTAAACAAACTGCCCGTCAGGACTCAGCCAAAACTCCCAGTCGTAGGTGTTTTCTGCCACGATTCGATACTTCATCTCGGAAATCTTCAGTGCTTCTTCGAAACGCTTTCGCTCCGTTATATCACGCATAATGGCGAGAATTTCGCATTCGCCGCATACCACAATCCTGGATTCGAAAAAGTACTCAACCCCTGCACCGGTCAGTACGTACTCAAAAATCTGCGTTTCCCCGGTTTCGAAGGCCTTTTTCATCGACAAGATGACTCTTTGCGCCAAAATACCAGGGAAAACATCAGACACTTTTTTTCCGGCTACTTCATCGGGTGCAACGAGCATTGCAAAGTCCGCTGCCCCCTTAAAATCGAGGAATACCCCTTCCCTGTCTATATGAAACATGATATCCGGAACAGCATTGAGGAGGGCGCGGTTCTTCATTTCGCTTCTGTGAAGATCGATAATGGCCCTGCTCGCCCGCAGCAGGTACAATATTCTCTGCCGGAGTATCATCCAGTTTATCGGCTTGGCAATAAAATCGGTCGCACCGGCCTCGTAAGCCTTTGTTATCGATTCGAGATCGTCCAACCCGGTGGTCATCAGAACTGGAATGCGTTCCCCGCCCGGCATCTTCCTTAGTTCGGCACACGTTTCGAAACCGTCCATCCCAGGCATCAGAACGTCCAGAACGACAAGGTCCGGCCTTATGTCGCGGAACCGGGACAAAGCACTCTTGCCGTCTTGCGCCGATTCAACAGTAAACCCCGATTGTTCAAGAAATTCGCCCGCTAATTTAATGTGCATTTCATCATCATCCACGACAAGAACAACGTTTTTTATAAGTGAACGATCACTGCATTCCATAATCTGCTCCATCGCTCCGGGTTACCTGAGGAAAATAAAGTTTATCAAACACTTATTTTGTTTATACTTATTGCTTCATTTTGCGGATAAAGCATGTCCCTTTAAGGACCTTCACGCCCGCAGCAACCTGCTCATACAGTTCATAAGGCACGAATATACTGTACCCGACTAACAGAGTATTGATCAAGGTCACATAATTAGGGATACAAACACATGCGAGCCCACTTTAAAAATATTTGTAGAATCCTGGGCAAAAACCTGATAAGCTGAATATAAGGTTCGTTCAGTCAGTCCCGTAACATTCCATGTGATGGACAAAGAAAGATAAAGCGGGGTATTAATGCCATCCAAAGATTCACGTGAGCCTTCTGTATTGATTGTAGATGACGACGAAGCTATCCGTAAAATAGCTCGTCTTACTCTTGAACTTTCCGAATTTTCCGTATTTGAGGCAGAGGATGGTCTGCAAGCCATCGCTCTGCTGAAGGAACTCAAGCCTGATCTCATACTTCTGGATGTTATGCTTCCCGGGCTGGATGGCATCGGCGTCTGCAGGGAATTGCGAAAAATGCCCGGCAGGGAACGCATTCCCGTTCTTATGATTACAGGCCTGGACGATATTGAATCGATAACAAAGGCATATGCGGCCGGTGCGACTGATTTTATTACAAAGCCGCTAAACTGGGTGATACTCGGTCACCGCCTTATGTACATGCTGAGGGCAAGTGAGACCTTCAATGAACTGATGTTGAGTGAAATAAAAAACAGGGCACTCTTAAACGCGATGCCCGATGGCATGTTCCAGCTCGACAGGTCTGGTATCTTTCTCGATTTCAAGGCCTCCCTGGACCTGGACCTTGTCGCGCAGACCGGCGATGTTCTGGGCAGGATGATACAGGACGTGCTTCCGGAAGAACTCGCCGGCAGGATGAGGGAAGCTTTGGAAGACGCATTTAATACAGGGGAAACCCAGATATTTGAATATCTGTTCACAAAGCCGGGGGCCGATCATTATTTCGAACTGCGTGTAGCTGTATGCGGAGAAGATACAGTACTGGCCCTGATACGGGATATTACTGAACGGAAGCATGCAGAACATGATATCCGCTATATGGCATACCATGATTCGCTTACACAGCTTCCAAACATACAGTCGTTCAAGGACCATCTCGGACTTGCACTGTCATCGGCGGAACATTCGGGCAAATACTTTGCCGTCCTTTTTATCGATCTCGACCGATTCAAGCAGATCAACGATACGTACGGTCACAAGGTTGGAGACCTCCTTCTGCAGGCCTCGTCCGACCGCATCATAAACGGCATGCGGCGAAGCGATATTGTGGCGCATGTCAATAATGAAAATGTCCACGATATGGTGGCCCGCATGGGCGGTGATGAATTTACGATTTTACTTCCCAACATAAGGAAACCCGAAGATATAGCAAAGGTATCGCAGAGAATACTCGAGGAGCTCTCCAAGCCGTTCCTCATTTCTTCCCACGAGCTGAACATAACGGGAAGCCTCGGTATTGCAATGTATCCCAACGATGGCGCCGACGTCGACTCCCTGCTGCAGAACGCTGATACAGCCATGTACCACGCAAAGGTCAAAGGGAGAAACAACTTCCAGTTCTTCGATGAATCGATGAACCTGCATATCAAAGAGCGCCTCTTAATAGAAAACAGGATCAGAAAGGCACTTGAGGAGAAAGAATTCAGGCTTCATTATCTGCCCAGATATGAGATGAAGTCAGGCAGAATCCTGGGCGTAGAAGCGTTGCTGCGCTGGAATCCTCCTGATATTTTCAACGTGCCTGTCGAACAGGTCATATCTATCGCGGGGGACATGGGTGTCGTTGCTTCCCTTGGGGATTGGATATTGCAAACCGTTTGCAATCAGGCGTTGGAATGGCAAAAAGAGAACCTGTGCCCGTGCATCTCGGTGAACATTTCGATTCATGAGTTCAGGAGTAACGATCTGGCAGCCAAAATAAGAAAATTGACGAATGATACCGGACTCAAACCATGTTGCCTTGAGCTGGAGATCACCGAAAGCATACTAATGCAGGATGTCGGGACAACAACATCAATACTGAAGAGCCTTAAAGAGCTCGGTGTCAGGATATCGATTGACGACTTCGGCACCGGATATTCTTCATTGAGTTTTCTCAGGCGTTTACCGATAGATTTCCTGAAGATCGCGCAGGTCCTTACAATGGACCTGACGACTAATTCCGACAGCGCGGCAGTCGTTAAGGCGATAATTGCTATCGCACATTCGTTGGACCTCAAGGTCGTCGGTGAAGGCGTAGAGACTGAAGAACAATATCTTTTTCTTAGCGAGCATGGGTGCGACGAATTCCAGGGATTCCGTTACAGCCAGGCAATTGCAGCTGATGAGATGACGACGCTTTTGATCAATCAGAAGCACGCTGTCCCGGAATGCTTTTCAGACGGAAAGGATGGCAGCGGAGACCTGAAAGTCCTGAAATGAGAACGCCCTTTATTGCTTTATATATCCCTCAATCATAACGTCTTCGCCGACCTTCCTTACCTGAAGGTCGGAAATCAGCAGCGCATCTTCAAGTTTCATAAAGGTTTCGCCTCCGACTACAGGGATGGAATTCCTTCCGCAGATGATTTTCGGAGCAATGAAGAATACCACTTTATCGACAACTGCTCCGCCCAGACAGGCTGCATTAAACGATGACCCGGCTTCGATCAAAATAGAGGTTATACCAATACCGCCAAGTCTTTCCATGAGCCAATTCATGTCGACCTTGCGCCCTTCGTATTCGAGGAACTGAACGCCTCTCTTCCGCAACTCCGCCATTTTACGCACATCTGCCGCACCGTTTCGAATCACAAAGATCGTTTCGGGAGGGAGTTTACAGACCCTGTAGTCGACCGGGGTTTCGAGGCCCGGATCTATGACTATCCGTACGGGCTGCCTGCCGCATCCTGTGCGTGAAGTCAGTTCGGGATTATCGGCCTTCACAGTTCCCACCGCGGTCATCACAGCGTCGACACCGCACCGCATGCGATGAACGAGCCGTCGGGCCTTTTCACCGGTGATCCATTTAGATTGACCTTCCGGTGTAGCAATCTTTCCATCGAGTGTCATGGCGGCTTTCAAGATCACGAAAGGTTTTTTGGTCACGATATATTTGCAATACACCTCGTTCAGTTTCTGCGCCTTCTCTTCAAGCAGCCCTTCGATCACCGTGATGCCGTGATTTCTCAATTCCTGTATGCCCTTCCCGGATACCTTTGGATTGGGGTCTTTCATGGCGACAAAAACTTTCTTAATCCCGGAATTGATAATCGCCCGGCTGCATGGCGGGGTCCGCTTGTCTGTATGACAGCAAGGTTCGAGGGTCACGTATAGTTCAGCATTCTTCGAGGCATCGTCTGCCTTCAGCAGGGCCAATGCCTCGGCATGAGGTCCGCCGGCCCTCCTATGATAGTCCTCTGCGACGATGCTTCCGTTCCTGACTATTACGGCCCCGACCATTGGATTGGGACTTGTTGCCCCCATCGCCTTTCCGGCCAGTCTCAGGGCGCGCTTCATATATAACAGATCGTGTTCGGAAAATGTCGTGGACCCTTTATTCATAGAACTTTGCCGCCGGCTGCCGCCATAAATCTAAAATCCATACTCCTTCCATCTCTCATCGACACGGCTTTTGATCTCTTTGGACATGAACAATTCCTGAGGCCACTCCCTCATCATGCCCTCTTCGCGCGTCTTTCTCGTCGCGTCGATGCCCATCTTGGAACCGTAGCGCGGAAAATTTGCCGCATGGTCTAGGTCGTCCAATGGGCCTTCGGCTATAACGACGTCACGCTTCCAGTCGACGTTGTTCAGCACACGCCATGCAGTATAGGAGATATTCTGAACGTCCACATCGTCATCGACAATGATAAGCAATTTGGCGAACATCATTTGCCCCTTGCCCCAGAGACCGTGAATGATTTTCTTTGCCTGACCGGGATAGCTCTTTTTGATCGAAATCAGACAGGCATTGTGGAATACACCCTCCATCGGAAGGTTGATGTCTATGATTTCGGGGAAATCCAGCTTCATCAGCGGCAGAAATATCCGTTCCGTAGCCTTGCCCATATAGCAATCTTCCATCGGTGGTTTGCCCACTATGGTTGCAGGGTAGACCATATCTTTCTTGTGGGTAATACATGTCACATGGAACACCGGATAATAATCCGCGGCGGAATAAAAGCCTGTATGATCGCCGAAGGGGCCCTCGATGCGCGTCTCGCCGGGATCAAGATAACCTTCAATCACAAGTTCGCTGTTCGCGGGAACATCGATGTCGGAAGTAATGCATTTGACCATCTCAACCGGCTCCTTGCGGAGGAATCCGGCGAACAGCATTTCGTCGACTGCTTCCGGAAGCGGGGCAGTGGCCGCATAGATAACCGCAGGGTCGCTGCCGACGGCAATCGCGGCGGGCATTCTCTGATTCAAGGCTTTGTATTTATCGAAATGCCGGGCCCCGTCTTTATGTATATGCCAATGCATGCCGGTGGTTTTTTTGTCGTATACATGGATCCTGTACATACCGCAGTTAGGCCGTCCGGTTTCGGGGTCCTTGGTAAAGACCATAGGAAAAGTGATGAACCTTCCCTCATCTGTTGGCTGTCCATCGTCAGGCCAGCATTTGAGTATTGGGAACTTGCCGAGATCAGGGTCCTGTTTCTCTACTATCTCCTGACACGGAGCGTTCCTGACCGTCTTGGGCAGATACTTCGAAAATTCAAACAGCTTCGGAAGCATTGACAGCTTTTCGATAAGAGTCTTCGGAGGCGCCTGGTTCAACAGGTCTCCAATCCTGCGAGATACATCATCGATGTGCGAGATTTCCAGGGCAAGGCACATTCGCTCAAAAGAACCGAATATATTAGTCACCACCGGATAATCCGAACCCTTAACCTTTTCGAAATACAGTGCTTTTCCGCCTCCAGGGCTCTTGCACATCCTGTCGGTGATCTCCGTAATTTCGAGGATCGGATCGACTTCGGCCCTAACCCTGTGAAGGTCGCCCCGTTCTTCCAGCCTCTTGAGAAATGCCCGTAAATCCCTGTATGCCATAGTACTTCCTTATGCAGTTTTCCGATATTATATCCGCAGCGTGGAGAGATGCGCAAGCGAAAGCAGGGCAAGCGTGAACACAACGCACGCAGCCGCCTGCAATGCCCGCATCTCTTATCTTCAGTATTATTGCTTTACACGGTCCGGTGAAAACCCAGCAATGAAGGCGCCCCAGTGCCTGCCTTCGATGATGATCGGAATAGAAAGATCGTTCATGATCTCTCCGGTATCACGAACATGAGTCTGAAGCAGGAAGGGATTTGTGTTCTTGCAACGCCTGATTTCTGTTTCGGTCTTGTACTGGATTTTTTTGTCCCTGCTGTACGCGAGATCGACTTCGTAATTGCCGGTCAAAGGCCTCGAAAACTTGCTGTGGTGCGTCGGTATGTAACCATTCACGTCGATCGTAATCGCAAATGTGGTGTTAAGGTCTTCTACGGCCTTATCGAATATCGGCTGCAGTTCTCTGTCGAAAACGTCGTTATATGCTGTCTTATACTTCGGAGGACGCGAGTTGGGAACAGGTTTGTAAGCCGTATCAAATATATTGACACCCCTTTTCATCATGTCCAGCATGGCGTCCTGAATGGTATCCCGGTAGCCCATGGATTTCATGATCATATCTTCAAGCGCATTATTTCCTATCCTGAAGGTCACGACCGCCTCAAGCAGTTCTTCCGTTTTATGGTTCATTCCCATAACAGACGTTGCCGACTCACTGAGGAGTGCCCCCACTTCTTTGCTCAAACCGTGGATATCGGTAACCTGCCGATGGATTTCCAGGTTGGTGACCGACAGTTCCTCAATAGCAGAAGCTATCCTGGAAAGCTGTCCGCCGTTGTTCTCGAAGTCCTGCACCAGGTTTTCGAATTGATGCGAAGTGCTCCCGATCACTTCCTCTACCTGGCCCATATTCTCATTGATCACGACGATTCCGGTTGAGGTGCTCTTAACGTGGCGCAGCATCTCGGTGATATTATCCGATATCTCCTCGGTCGCCTTCTTTGTCTTTTCGGCCAGCTTGCGCACCTCATCCGCCACGACTGAAAATCCTCTGCCTGCCTCGCCCGCACGGGCCGCCTCGATGGCCGCATTCAATGCCAGCAGGTTCGTCTGATCGGAGATGTCCTTGATCAGCAGCACTATGTCCTTTATCCTCTCGGAGTTGGTCGTGAGGTTATTTACCGTCTGTGTGAACTTAGAAACATTTTCCCCTGTTGCGTGTATGGCGTCGGTGACCTTTTTTAGTTCCCGAAGCGATTCTCTGGCGGTTTCGAGGTTCTCAGTCGTGGACCCGTAAATGCTCTGTGTGTTCTTCGACACCTCGTTGATTGCCTGGTTCACGTCGTTGCTGGTGCTGAAAATGATGTCCGCCAATTCGCCCTGCATG
>JBGOVD010000067.1:0-8194 GCA_041477935.1 Dissulfurispiraceae bacterium
AGGTCTCCACTGCGCAACGGCGAAAGCTTGTCATGCTGATAATTCGCAAGGCTGATCGTGATCTCGTCATTCGCAACCGCCTTTTGCAGAACACGGTTTATATCCATAACCGCTCGCCTGTATCGGTCTATGGAACGATAGGTATGTCTCTCTTTCAATGCGCCCAGATTCCGCGTGAAATTGCGCATCGCCCTTGCAGTCCAGGTATCGAGCCTGCCCCGAGGGTTTTCCCGTGCGGAGCCCATGAGAAACAACTGCCCTTCAAGATTCGCATCGAGCATCGTATGTTTTATCCCGTGCTGCTTAAGGGCACCCGAAAGCTTGGCAATCCCTGCAGGAGGCTCGCAGGCTTTAGCTATGGGAGGATAGATAAGAAGCATGGATTAAAACTACCCTTACAAGTCAGATTTGCCATGAACTATTGTAAGCATAATGGAAGAGAGAGTTCCAATCTGTCGTGACTGTTCCCGCTTTTTTCACTTCTTTTCCTTCATTCGCCCTGACTTCTTGACATAACCTCCAGTTGCAGGGCCACTTGACGAAGGCGGAACACATTGATATGTTCATACAATGCACTTTATGAAAAAGACTTACACGATATTCAGGCCCATTACAGCAAGACTGGCATTTATTGTATTTATCCTGCTATCGATTGCTTTCTTCAGTCCGGATTCTGCAATTGCGGATGATTCGGCAGCAACTAAGTCTGCGAGACACGGCATATTAGAGCCTCTTTTCAATGCGGGCCATGTGGATCCGGGTGTCGCCCTCGACAAAAGTAAATATCTCTTTTACCCTTCACGGGCCACGACCGGCACCGAAAACAGACAGCTCACCATAGATCTCTTCGATCCGCCGGAAATATGCGCAAAATGCCATATCGAGATTTATAGTCAATGGAAAGGTTCAATGCATTCAAACGCCTGGGTCGATCCGATATATCTGGCCGTCATGCGCAAAGCGAGCGAAGCGACCAATGGACTTACGGACAATCTGTGTATCGGCTGCCATACCCCTATCGGGCTTACCACCGGAGAAGCAACGCCTTCGGGAGAAAAACTGAGCAAAATCTCGAAGAACGGTGTCCAGTGCGACTTCTGCCATAATGTATCAGGCGCTGCTGGTGTAGGCAACGCGCCTTTTGTGCTTACCCCCCGCAAATTTGGCCGCCCGTTGAAATTTGGTCCTTTTAAAGATGCAAAGTCTCCGTATCATGATACTGAATATTCCGAACTGCATACGACGTCGGCATTTTGCGGCACTTGTCATAACGTGACTCATCCAATCAACCGCGTGCCAATAGAGCGCACTTACGATGAATGGAAAGACAGTCCTTACGTTGCGGAGGGCATTGGTTGCCAGGAATGTCATATGACTCCCGGACCTGGCTATACAAAGAACCCGGGCCAGGCAGCGGTCGGAAGTAAAAAGCGCGACCATATCTTTACACACTATTTTACTGGCGGCAATACTTTGGTGCCGAGTATGCTAGGGTCGGAAAAACACTCGGCGCTGGCCAGGGAAACTTTGCAAGGTGCGGCCAGGATCGAAATTCTTTCAGTGCGAAACGTGCGCCCCGGCAGCATCGCTACTGTAGGCATTCGCGTTCATAATTCCGGCGCGGGGCACAAGCTGCCGACCGGGTTCCCCGAAGGACGTGAAATTTGGATAGATTTCCGCGTGCTGGATGATACCGGAAAAGAGATTTACCGACTTGGCAGACTCGACAGCGAGGGGCATCTTGAGCCTGGAAGCCGCAGTTTTAAAGTCGTATTGGGTGATGACGCGGGAAACATTATTGATCTTGAAGTATGGAAGGCAACGAGGATCCTGTCCGACAACCGCATTTTGCCGCGAGGATATGCAGACGTCACATTCGTTTTTCCGCTCCCGGCTGCCCTAAAAGAGAAAATTGTGATAAAGGCTGATCTGTGTTACCATTCCTTTCCCCAATCCTTTGTCAATTACTTGCTCGGCGATGGGGCCCCAACCGTCCCGACGGTAATCATGACATCGCTGTCCGAGCAAAAAGAAGTTCCGGGCAATTGACGATCGTTGCAGGTTTCGTCTGTTTTTGATTAGCATAATCTCATGCCCCACTCACGATCCAATATAATCCTCATCGGTATGCCCGGTTCAGGCAAGAGCACAGTCGGCGTCATCCTTGCGAAATTGGCATCTCTCGATTTCATTGATACTGACATCCTCATCCAGAGAGCGGCGGGAAGGTCTCTCCAGGAGATCGTCGATACCGATGGCTGTATGAGTTTGCGTGGCATAGAAGAAGAAGTGATTCTCAAGCTCGACTGCCGCAATCATGTCATAGCTACAGGAGGAAGCGCCGTCTACAGCCCGACGGCAATGGCGCACCTGAAGAAGGACGGCATCATCGTTTTCCTGGACGTGAATATCGATACACTCACATCGAGGGTTTGCGACTATAACTCCAGGGGACTGGCGAAGCTCCCCGATCAGACGCTTGCAGATTTGTTCGAAGAACGAATGATCTTATATCGCAAGTATGCCGACGTGACCGTGAACGGTGCGGGTATGACGCACGAAAAAGTCTGCGCAGCGATCCTGGGAGCGCTCAAGGCCGGAAAAATGATTCCGTCATAGAGTAGCCGACCCCTTTCACCTAGACTGTTATCTTGCTATACTTTCAAGTATGAAAACGAACCATTTCATCCCCATCCTTGTCGGCATCCTGCTGCCTGCCTTTATCGCTTTGCCTGCCTGCTCTCAGAAGCCCGAGAAGACTGCGGTGAAGACCGCAGCCGCTGTATCAGACAGGGATGCGGCAAATGATCCATGGAGGACATACGTGAAACCATCGAAAGAAGAGTTGAAAAAGAAGCTCACCCAGATGCAATACAAGGTAACCCAGGAAGAGGGCACGGAGCCGCCGTTCAAAAATGAATATGCCGACAACAAGAAGGAAGGCATCTATGTCGATATCGTATCCGAGGAGGCGCTTTACAGTTCGCTCGATAAATATGAATCAGGGACAGGCTGGCCGAGCTTTACAAAGCCGCTGGAGCCCGGGAACATCGTCGAGAAAGAGGACCGGAAGATTTTCACGACGAGAACAGAGGTGCGCAGCAAACATGCCGACTCTCACCTCGGACATGTCTTTCCAGACGGACCCAAGCCGACCGGACTGCGTTATTGCATGAACTCCGCGGCCCTGCGCTTCATACCGAAAGAGGACCTCGAAAAAGAAGGATACGGACAGTACCTGAAGCTCTTTCAGAAATAGACGTTCGTCTCAAATCGGGAGGGGAGGGATGCCCGAAGGCTTTATAGCGATACCTTTGATGATTTTCATACCCGCTAACCAAAAATTATCAACATTACCCCCCGTTTTGAAATAAACAATTCGCAACTGACTATGGTTTCTTATCGCATTATAAAGACTTTGGGCATCCCTCCCCTCCCGATTTAAGCATAATGTATAATATCGTCTGACAGCCTCTATTCAGAAGCAAAGGTGGAGTTTCATGAGAATCTTTATCATCGCCGTCGTCATCGTCCTCCTTTCTTTCCCTGCTTACGCCCTTCCGGGCTTTGACGACATCAAGGCCTCTTACAAGAGATCAGATGCGCTGCTGCTTGACCGGCATGGCGCGGTGATTCACGAACTGCGCATCGATGCGAAAGGCAGGAGGCTCGAATGGGTCGGCACCAAGGACATCTCTCCATCTCTCATAAAGGCGGTCATCCGTTCCGAAGACAAGAGGTTTTATGATCATAGCGGCGCGGACTGGACGGCCCTGGGCAGCGCGGCATTCAGCCGTCTTTTATCCGGCGCCAAAAGAGGCGCAAGCACTATCACCATGCAACTCGTGTCCATGCTCGAAAAAGAGTTGCGGCCAAAAGGATCGAAGAGAACCCTTAATCAAAAGTGGGACCAGATAAGCGCCGCCCTTGAACTTGAAAAGCACTGGACAAAAGATCAGATACTCGAAGCCTATCTGAATCTCATCACATTCCGGAGCGAACTTCAAGGCATTGTCGCCGCATCGAGGGGCCTCTTCGGCAAAGAGCCGAGCGGGCTCGATGAAAAAGAATCTTTGTTACTGGCGGCTCTCGTCCGCTCTCCCAATGCAGTGGTAACTGTAGTTGCTGCCAGAGCGTGCATGCTTTCCGAATACATGGAATACGGGACAGGCTGCGAAACACTCCGCGCCTTCGCCGGTGAAATCCTGACTCGTCCGTATCACATAACACCTCTCGCGAGCTTGGCCCCCCATGTTGCCCGTCAGCTGCTGGATGCGGGACAGCAGAAGGCGACTTCCACGATTGACGGCCCGCTCCAGAAATTTGCGGCTGATGTTCTGGCTTATCATCTGAGGGCCATCAGCCGTCAGAACGTCCATGACGGAGCGGCGCTAGTCATCGACAACAAAACAAGCGAGATCCTCGCATACGTCGCCAATTCCGGGGCCGACTCCTCCGCAAGGCATGTGGACGGAATAGTGGCTAAGAGGCAGGCAGGCTCCACCCTCAAGCCTTTTTTATACGGTCTGGCAATCGAACTCAGACTGCTGACGGCGGCATCGCTTCTTGATGATTCCCCGGTCGACGTGCCGACCCCTGCCGGGCTCTATGTCCCCCACAATTACGACAGCGACTTCAAAGGTCACGTGAGTGCAAGGACAGCGCTCTCATCATCCCTCAATGTCCCCGCAGTAAGGACGCTGATGCTCGTAGGACCTGACGACTTTGTGAGACGTCTCAAAGCACTGGGATTTCTCGACTTGAACGAGGGCGACTATTACGGACTCTCTATGGCCCTGGGCTCGGTAGACGTGAGCCTTTACGAGTTGACAAACGCTTACCGGGCACTCGCAAACGGTGGCAGATGGAGCAGTCCCTCGCTGAAATTCGACAGGAAAAAGAGCGGGTCACAAGTTATGAGCCCTGCTGCAGCATTCGTAGTCGCAGATATCCTTTCAGACAGAGCTGCCAGGGGTCTAACTTTCGGCTACGAAAATCCGCTCGCGACGCGGTTCTGGACGGCGGTCAAGACCGGCACCAGCAAGGACCTGAGGGACAACTGGTGCATTGGATTTTCATCGGATTACACCGTAGGAGTATGGGTCGGTAATTTTTCTGGCGCACCAATGTGGAACGTCTCGGGCACATCTGGAGCAGCCCCGGCATGGCTCGAAATAATGAGCTATCTGCACGCTCACCTATCGAGCTCCGCTCCCCAACCTCCTGCCGGTGTTGTCGCGAGAAGGGTCGAATTCAGGCTGTCCGTCGAACCATCAAGGAGCGAATGGTTCATCCGCGGCACTGAGCCGCCGGATATGCCGACTGCTATAGCGGCCCAGGGGGCATCCATAGTTAATGCCGCGGATAAACCCGCGATCTTTTATCCTCCAAAGAACACGATCTTCGCCATCGACCCGGACATACCCGATGAAAACAACTTCATATTTTTTCAGGCGACCAGACAAGGACAGTTCGACTGGGTCTTGAATAACAAGAAAATCGGTATCGATGCTCAGATGCTGCCATGGAAGCCGGGCTATGGCCGATACGTATTGTCCTTAATGGACAGGCAAAGCCGGGTGTTGGATTCGGTAAGATTCGAGGTGCGTGGGATGCCTTTATTACAGGCTGACAAAAGTGATGATGCTGGAGAAGATTAGAGATAAATTGCAGCATACTGTCACGCCTGACGAATCTTTCTTATCAAATCCCCTTTGCGCGGCCCATCGGGGGCCTTTATCAGCACGGTCTCTCCGGCCAATGCGGAGACAGCTTCGATGCCGTCTTCGTATCTCAATGATTCGACCGTGGTAATCTTATCGTCGAGTCCAGGGGTTAGATACTCGAGCGAGTCGCCGACAGATATTTTGATCCTGAGTAAAATCTTGGCAAATTGCCCTTTAATATCGAGGACAACGCCGGCCAATTCGCTTTCTGAAACGTAGTTGTCGCCGGTGACATTGCAGATCTCGTCCTTATCCCGTCCGAAAAGAAGACCCGTCGTATATCCCCGTTTGCCGAATAAGGCGAGTTCTTTTTGCCATGCCGGGAGCCGCGACTGATAGAGTTTTTCATTGCCGATAAGGTCGACCGCCTCGCGGTAAACCCTTGTTACTCCTGCGACATAATGGATGCCCTTCATCCTGCCCTCGATCTTGAAGCTGTCAATGCCTGCATTGCTCAGAAGCGGCAGGTGCCCGACGAGGCAGAGGTCTTTGGAGTTCATGACATAAGCCCCCCGGTCGTCTTCGAATACAGGTAAATACTCACCCGGCCGTTTCTCTTCGACGAGGGCATATTTCCATCGGCACGAATTGGTACATTCACCGGAGTTTGCACTCCTCGAAGCCAGGAAACTGCTCAAGTAACACTTGCCGGAATAAGATAGGCATACAGATCCATGGACAAAAGTTTCGAGTTCGACTTCCACGTTTTCACCGATCTCTCTTATCTCATCGATAGATAGCTCTCTTGAGAGAATAAGTCTCTTCGCGCCCATCTTCTCCCAGAAGCGGGCCGATTCGCTATTCGTAATGTTCGCCTGGGTGGAGACGTGGATATCGATCTCGGGAACCTTTTCCCTGAATAGCATGAACACGCCGGGATCGGAGATGATGGCCGCATCAGGCTGGATCTCCCTGAGTATATTAATATGCTCCCGGACGGCAGGCAGGTCGCTGTTGAGGGCAAATACATTAACAGTAATATAAACTTTTACGCCGCGCTCGTGCGCATATTGAACGGCTGCCGCCAGCTCTTCGGCGTCGAAATTCTTCGCTTTGTTTCGCAGGCTGAACCGCGGATCTCCGAGATATACCGCATCTGCACCGTAATGAATGGCGGTGCGCATCTTTTCGAAGTCGCCGGCAGGACATAGCAGTTCCGGCCTTTTCATCGTGAGGCCGGTCTTCGGAATTTTTCTATTTCATGTCGCGCGAGTTCGTCGCAGCGCTCGTTTTCGACATGGCCGTTATGGCCCTTGATCCAAACCCATTCGATGTCATGACCTTTAGCGGCTTCTAAAAGCCTTTCCCAAAGGTCCCTGTTCAGGACCTCCTTCTTCTGAGAGTTGCGCCAGTTGTTCCTGATCCAGCCGCTGATCCACTCGGTCATGCCCTTGACGATATAGCTCGAATCCGTCGTAACCCTGATCCGGCACGGTTTTTTCAACGCCTCAATAGCCGAGATAACACCCATAAGTTCCATGCGGTTGTTAGTAGTGTGCGGCTCACAGCCGGATATCTCTCTTTCCTTTTCGCACGACCTCAGGATGGCGCCGAAACCGCCGGGCCCCGGATTGCCGCTGCATGCTCCATCCGCAAAAATATCCACAAAATGTTTCTTTTCCATAATCTGTTTATTTTACAGGGAAGGACGTGATCATTCCTAGATCGGCGTCATCCCAGACTAATGCTCAATTTCTTCCCGAGCACAAGCGCGGCCTTTTCCAAAGTATTCAATGTGATCGAGATATTTTCGGAATCAAGCAGCCTGTCCACAGCTGTAGGTGAGAGCGGGATCATACCTTGGGGACAGAAGATGCGCTATGCACAGGAGTCATGCATACTTAAGGACAATTGTCTGTAAGCTGTTCGCTACGTCCTCACAAGCATTTGCAGCTTTTTCGAGATATTCGTAAACCTCTTTCCACTTGATAATCTCTATGGGGTCTTTATTCTCGGTGAAGAGCTTTCCCAAAGCATCCCGGTAGAGTCTGTCGACCCTGTTTTCTAGGCTATGGATATCGATGCAGTACTCCTCCACGAATGAATAGTTCTTGTCCCTGAGAGCTATGAGCGCCTTGCTCATAACTTCACATATCGTCAGGATCTCGCTAGCCATAGCGATGGCTACTTTCGTAGGAAAGGACAGCCTAAATATAGAGAGCTTATTTACGCTTGCCCATATCATGTCTACGACATCGTCAACTTTGATAGCCAGGGAATGAAGGTCTTCGTGGTCGATCGGCGGGCTGAAGGTCTGATTGAGCTTCTTGATTATGTCGCGAGTCATCATATCGCCCTCTTTTTCACACGTTCTTATCTCCCTTGAGATCATCTCGAGATTATCCATGTCCTGAAAGACAGCAACCAGGAGCGATGCGGCCTTAATTACATTGTGAGACGCATTGTCGAATAGCTCAAAAAAATCGATTGATCTAGGGAAAAATATTTTCATTACTTACCGCTCCATA
>JBGOVD010000280.1:0-3864 GCA_041477935.1 Dissulfurispiraceae bacterium
AAGGCCTTGGTCAGTGTCTCTTCCAGCCACTCTCTTTCTGTTGCCGGAGAGAGATAATAGACCGGCTTCAGCATGTCCTGGTCTGAGGAGATGACATTCTCCTGGACCGCGATCCGGGCAAGCGGCGTATTAGGCAATATCCTTATGCCCATAAATATGAACACGACGCTCCCAGTCAATCTTTTTAAATTCTCTATCCCCTCGTAGACGGTTTCCCTTGTTTCGCCCGGTCCGCCGAACATAAAAAAATGGGAAATAGCGACCTTATGCCTGGTAAACAGTTCGTTGCATTCAATAATGTCCTTAAAGGTGAATCGTTTCCCCATCCGGTGAAGAGTAATATCGGTTGTGGCATCGGAGCCGATTTCAGCCGCTACAAGTCCGGTCTGTCTCATCTTTTCCAGGATCTCGTCGTTGAGTCCTCGCGGCTGAAAGAAGCCTGTCCAGGGTGTGCTGACATTCCGCCGGATCATTTCCTCTATGACCTCCAGGTACGCGCCCTCATCGTCATTGAATACGGAATCTACAAAGAAGATGTATTTGGCCTTATGCTTGTCCCGGAGAGCTTCAATATCATCGACCACCTGTCCGGGGTCCCTCCTCCTGATTCGGGAACCCTCCAGGATGGGATAGGAGCAATAAACGCACTGGTGCGTGCAGCCGCGCTTTGTCTGCACGGCAGCGATATTACCGCTCTGCAGATAATACGACATCAGCCGCTCGTCATACTTGGCCGAAGGGATCTCACCCCTCGCAAGGCCTATTTGGGGTCCGATGAGACGTTCTTCGGGATAAATCCCTTTCTCGGCCCTGTCGGCAAGATCGACCATCAACACCTCGCCTTCACCAATGACGCCGTAATCGGCCTCTGTCTCGGTCAGTATCAGGTCCGGCATGAGTGAGAAGCCCGCGCCTCCCAGTATTATCCTGGCGTCGGAGACCTCCCTGATTTTCTTAACTATATCCTTGACAACGTCGATGTAATACTGCTCGCTCACAAGATTGACGTTGTCGATATTGCGGATAGAGATGGCGATGAGTCCAGGGTTGAAGGTCCCGATCTCCTGTGCGAGCGCCTCCATGGAATTCTTCCTTTCGAGAAAGTCGGACTGCTGCACTTCATGACCCGCGTTCGTCAATGCAGCTGCGATCATGCTGAGACCGAGGGGATAGACCGGATATGGGGTAACTGCAATATTCGATGAGATTAACAGTACCTTCATCTGGGCCCTCCGATCTTATTTTTATCATGCCCCCAGCCACGGCCCTTGCGCGTGGCATTTTTATATGTACCGTCCGCCTTTTCCTTTTCTATGACCTTCATGAAGAGCTTCGCCATTTTAACGGGCTGACTGCAGTCGGCGTAAAAAGTGTCCCACGCGTAATGGTACATTTCCTGCAATTTTTCAGCTCTCATCTTCGCAGGCTTGAAGACAACCTCCCCCGCCGTATACTTCGCCCAGTCATTATGCAGAATTCTTCCTTCCTCCATGAGCTGCTCCCTGATGGGGGTATGAGGGAAAGGTGTCAGAATGGTAAATTCCGCCAGGTCCAGGTCAATTTCAAGGAGAAAGTCGATAAGCCTTTTAATGTAATCTTCGTCATGATCATCCGTGCCCAGAATGATAGTCCCCTCGACTCCGATACCCCTTTCCTGCAGACGCTTGACACGCTTCTTTATGTAATCAGAGGTATCAAAAATAGCCTGGTAGACATACCAGCAGCCGGCCTCAGCCGCCAGGTCCAGTATCTCATCATCGTCCTTGATAGGATGGGATATCCATTTTTTCTTCATGGGGATCAGTGCCTTGAATAGCTGCTTTTCCCACTCGTCATCTTGCGCGAGAGAGTTGTCGACGATGAACAGGCGGTTATTGTCTATTCCGTTCAGCTCCTCGATGAAGGAATCGATAGGCCTGGGCCTGAACTTCCTGCCACCAAGGTACGGAGTGCAGCATGGGAAGCAATTGAACCTGCAGCCGCGCGAGGCGTGGACAAGGTCGACCATTTGCATGCCTCGGTAGTTGTACAACTGACGATTCAGGATGTCGCGCCTGGCGGGGCCTATCAGCCCTGTGTCAGGGTAACTTCTGAGATAGTCGTATGTCCTTTTCAATTTTCCATTAGCCAGGTCCTGGATTACTTCTTCGAAATGTCCTTCCGCTTCACCCAGGAATACGGCGTCCGCATGCTGAAGGGCCTCTTCATGGTGCAGCATCGTTGCGATACCGCCGGTGATGACCGGGACACCCTCTGCACGGCAGCGATCGGCTATCTGCCATGCCCTTGGGGTCTGGCATGTGAGCATAACGGAGAGCGCTACCAAATCGGCCTTGTCGCTGAAATCGATCTCCTCGACATTTTCATCGAAGAAAGAAATCTCCACATCCCGCGGGATGGCCCCCGCAAAACAGACAGGTCCGTGAGGAGGCAGATGAAATTCAGTCTGCCCGTTCAATTTCGGCCACTTCGGATAAATAATTTTTATTTTCACTTGGAACATTTCCTCTCTTTGAGTTTTGACGTTTTCTCTATTATTTCCAGGATGTCGAAGCGCCCACCAGTCAATTGCCCGGCCTGCGCAATATCACGCCAATACCTCCGGCCGGAACATTCTCCATCCTTCATCAGCACAAAGCAGATCGCCGCATCCTCCTCAAATACCCCCGCAAGCATCGCCGGAACATTATCGAGGAGCATGGTTTCCGCCGCAGCATCCATTATCAGCTTCAAAGGGTCTCCGGTGCCGGTCATATAAAAAAGCGGCCCCTGTAATCCGAAATGTATGGCAGCCTCGCCAAGAGGACTCGACGGCAAGGTATATATAAACAGATTACCCCTTGAAATGGTCCTCCCGCTTTCAAGATAATCCCTGAAATACCTGACATCGGAATCAAGAGACCCCGACGCATTCGTCCCGATGATGCCCATGTCCAGCTTCCGTTCCTGCGAATATTCTATGCCGGCATCCTTAAGCGCCAGCGCAACGGCATAACCGGCCATTCGGGAGACGGGATCGAGTCGTCCGAAATTCTTGAATGGAAAGGAAAAGATCTCCTTCCCGGGCGGCTCCACGGCCCCGCCGCCACCAATGCCGTGGAGGGGAAATCCCTTTATAGTGCACCCCTTCCCCTCTCCAACGGTCCATCCAATTCCGGAAATAGAAATCACTGAGGCCCTCCTGCCAGAACGAGCGCGGCATTGATTCCACTGAAACCGGCATTCGTCAAAAGCGCCGACTGGCCCGCATTTACATTGCACTGCCGAACAGAGACCCATTCCCTGAAATTGCCATCGGGCTCCTGCAAATTGACGGTGGAAGGGACCGTTCTCTCTTTAAGCGCCCTGAATGCGATAATCATTTCTATAAGCCCCGCAGCTCCCATAGTGTGACCGACAGCCCCCTTTATGGAGTAGACGGGGACCTTCAATTCTCCGAAAACTGCTTCGAAGGCCCGTATCTCCATAGCATCGTTATATACCGTCCCGGTCCCGTGCGCAGAGATAAACCCGATATCCGTTGCTTCCGCAGATGCCGACTTGAGCGCCCTCTGCAAAGCAAGGATCATCCCTTGACTGTCCCGTGACGGTCCTGTCATATGGTTGGCGTCGTCACTCAGTCCCCATCCTGCGATCTCGCCGATAATCTCCCTATCTTCCTTTTTTGCCCGGGCCTCGCTCATGATAAGCGCGTATGCCGCAGCATCTCCGAGACTCAGGCCGCTCCTGTTCTTGTCAAAAGGCATGGCAGCATTTTTATCGAGCGCCATGAGAGAGGAAAAGCCCGAAAAGACAAACTCGGTAACACTGTCACATGCGACCACAAGGACGCAATCGGCATGCCCGCAGCGGATCGTCGCTGCT
>JBGOVD010000146.1:0-5724 GCA_041477935.1 Dissulfurispiraceae bacterium
CCCGTTCCTGCTCTTCATAAGCCTTGCGTCTGTTGTGATGGGTGCTCTCAATACGCGGGGCGTTTTCTTTATACCGGCATTGGCGCCCGCCGTTCTCAACATCGTTACGATCATATGCATCGTTGTCCTTGCCCTGCAGTTTACCAATCCGATAATTGCAGCGGCAATAGGTGTAACTGTCGGCGGGCTTGTGCAATTTCTTTTTCAGCTCCCGTCCTTCTTCCGACATGGCTTTTCGTTCACGCTTTCCGAGCCTCCGTCCTTCCGCGCTGTTCTTTATCATCCGGGCCTGAAGCGCATCGGACTGTTGATCGTTCCTATGACCGCAGTGCTTGCGGTCAGTCAGATCAATATCTTCATTAGTACGATCCTTGCGTCGTATCTCGCGGAGGGAAGCATCAGCTACCTCTATTACAGCATGCGGCTTATTCAATTTCCAATCGGCATCTTTGGAGTGGCAATGGGCATGGCGGTGCTGCCCACGCTTTCAGAGCATGCGGCCAGGAAGCAGTTCGGCGCACTCAAGGAGGATTTCTCTTTTGCGCTCAGGCTGCTTTTCTTCATTACAGTCCCGGCCATGGTCGGTTTGATCGCACTGAGGCTGCCGATAGTAAGTTCACTTTTCCAGCATGGTGAATTCAGCCATGCAGCGACTGTCGCCACGGCTGATGCGCTTGTGTTCTATTCATTGGGTATCTGGGCAATAGTAGGCGTTCGCGTGTTGAATGCCACCTTCTATTCAATGCAGGACACAAAGACCCCGTTTAAGATCATGGTGTGCGGTGTCCTGCTCAACATCATCTGCAGCGTGTCGCTGATGGGTCCGCTCAAATATAACGGGCTCGCTTTGGCCAACTCTTTAGCTGCGATGTTCAATTTCGTTATGCTGTTCTATTTTCTGAGAAAAAAACTCGGCGGCATCGGAGCGCGCCGAATAGGAGTTTCATTTATGAAGATCGGGCTGGCGGCGGCGATAATGGGTATTTGCGGATGGTTCGCCACCCAAGGTGAGCTTTGGGCTTCGAGCGGCCATACGCCCCAGAAAGCGGTCTTTCTTGCCGTGGCTATTTTCGGCTGCCTGGGGATATACTCCTTCATCGCCTATTTACTCAGGATTGAAGAAATGGGCTATCTTGTAAATAAGGTGAAGGAAAAAATAAACAATAGATAGAGACACGCCTTTTGTGACTCTTCATTTTGGAGGAGTGTATGATTATCAAGACTGTTGTTGTAGGACCGCTGCAGGTAAACTGCCACATTATCGGCGATGAAAAAACAGGCAAGGCTATGGTAATAGACCCCGGCGACGAGCCGGACATGATACTCGATGTGATAAAGAAGAATAATCTGACCGTCGAATATATCGTTTGCACACACGGCCATTTCGACCACGTGGGCGCAGTCGGCGATATCAAGAAGGAGACGGGTGCCAAGATAGTCATGAATGAAGGCGACCTGAATATTTATGACTCTGCCTCCGAATTGGCGCATTATTTCGGATTGGAACTCGAACCTCAGCCGGCCCCGGACATGTTCCTAAACGAAGGAGACGTCATTAATGTAGGCACATTGACATTTACCGTCTTTCAATCCCCGGGTCACAGCCCCGGTGGCATGGTCATATATGGCGAAGGTATTGCCATAACAGGCGACACGCTATTTGCCGGGTCTATCGGCAGGACCGACCTGCCGGGCGGAGATGAAAAAAAGATCGGAAAGTCTCTCGGGAGACTGCTGGCACTGCCGCCAAATACCCTTGTCCATTGCGGCCACGGGCCGTCTTCTACAATCGGGCAAGAACTGAGAGACAATCCTTTTGCTCATATGTTAAGGTGACCCGACTGCCGGTATGCAACCGGCAGGGGAATATCCCAATTTTGTTCCCTCATATTCAGATATGTATTGACTTCGCACAGTCCTTGACCTAAAATAGTTTGGGGGAGGGGGCAGTTGCGAGAACATTTCTGCCGCCATTTTCTCCTGTTGCAAGTCGTCTTTATCAAACAGGTTATTAACGCGGTCAAAATAAGGCTTTACTAGGGATGCGCTTGGACAGCAGACAAAAAACTGATGACAACTTTCAGGCCGCCGCTACGGACAGTCCGCCGGCAGCAGAGGAAAAGATACCTCAAAAACAGCTGATCAGCCTCATCAACTACATCAATTTCCAGGACGGCACCATTACCGTCAATTTCAAGCATCGCCGCTTCGGCAATCTTCTCCCGATTGAAGCACGACCACTGCCGTGCCTGGCTCCGACCCTTGAATGCCAATGGGTAGTCCAACATGCCATAAACAATAAACTGGAATCTTACGAATTTTACAATGTGATACTTCCAGATCGGCTAAAACATATTATCGTACACGGAGAGACTCTTTCGATAAGAGATGACGGGATGTCCCTGCGTCTGCCTGAAAGCGCACTCATTTCAACATCGCGGGCAGTGCGAAGGCATCAATGCATTGACACTGAATGCGAATTTATTCAAAATGGAGTTGCTTTTAAGGGCCATCTCGTTGACTTCAATTCTATTTCATTCAGCATAGAGGTTGCCGCAGTCATCCCGCAATCGTTTCTGTGGATCAATAAGGACATACCGACCACGATTATACTGCGTAACGGCGGCGAGATCATTTATTCAGGTGATTGTGCTATTGTCAGGCATTCATTAGGGACGAAGACGCGAAGGTTTGTTTTAAAACCCCTGACACAGCAGTTGCGACGTTTTAAATCCAAGAACGTGAGAAGCAGGCGCTACAGGTTGTCGCCATCACCTCACGTCTGGTTTCTGCATCCGCTTACTAATAAGACGATTCATCTTGTTGTTGATGAACTCTCGGGATCTGGTTTTTCCGTTAATGAGTTATTCGACAGTTCGGTATTGCTTGCCGGACTTATTATCCCCGAACTTGCGCTTGAAGTTACCAATAATGTCACGATTATGTGCCGTGCTCAGGTGATCTACAATTTTGCTGACCAGATAAGCGACGAGAAGGCGACACAGAAATGCGGTATTGCATTTCTTGATATGGACATCCAGGGCCAGACCAAGCTGGCTAATATGCTATATCAGCAGAATGATCCCAGGGCGGCAGTATGCGCCAGGGTGGATATGGATGATCTGTGGCGTTTCTTTTTTGAAACCGGATTTATATATCCACAGAAATATGCTTCGATAAGCAACCAGAAGCAGACCTTCAAAGCGACCTATGAAAAGCTCTACCTGCATCATCCGGAGATTGCGCGCCATTTCGTGTATCTGGACAAAGGGCATATTCGGGCGCATATCTCTATGATCCATCTCCATGAAAATACATGGCTCTTCCATCATCATGCCGCCGACAAATTAGCTGGACGAAAGGCCGGGATGGGCGTCCTCTATGAGATAGGGCAATATGTGAACGATTTCTATAATCTGACATCGACGCATCTTAATTACGTTATCTCTTATTTCAGGCCCGATAACCGGTTTCCCAAAAAGATATTTGGAGGCGCAAAAGACATAATCAACAATCCGAAAGGATGTTCCATAGACCCTTTTCTTTTCATGCATTACCATAAATGCACCGACCACAAGGACGATACTGCGAGCATCTTCAAGAGGGTGGGGGCAATGCTTGAAAATACTGATTCCGACGATCTCGTTGAGCTGGGCTTTTATTACGAGAGGTATTGGGGCGGACTTACTCTGACAGCACTCGACTTGACACCGGAATCATCAAATGGAGATGAACTGAATGCGAAATATAACAAGGCAGAATTGGAGCGCAGCCGGTTTGTTTATTCCCTGAAAAAGGGGGGCGTTCTCGTGGCTGTCTTCCTGCTGACTGTGACGGATTTCGGATTGAACCTATCTAATCTTACCAGTTGCATTCACGTATTTATTCTCGATCCTGAAAGTATATCGCCGGAACTCTTTTATGCATCATTGAACAGGCTCTCCCGTCATTTTACGACGAATGATGTTTCGGTTCTTTTGCTCGGATCGGAATTTGCTGAAATGCATGCCATCCCATATGAAAAAGTTTATAATTGCTGGGTTATCAATTTGCCCGAGGCGATTGACCAATACTATCTTTTTGTTAATGCTTTTATTCTTAGAGGACAGCCCCATGAAGCGTCTCGGGAAAGGGTTAGTAATTAATGGCCGGTCCGGAGCTATATAACAGCAAGGTTATTGATACCTATTTAAAGCTCCTAAAGGGCAGATACAGCTATGTAGATATTGCGGAGTTGCTTACATATGCCGGCATGGAACAATACCAGGTTGAGGACCAGGCTCACTGGTTTACTCAGGAGCAAATAGACCGCTTTTACGAAAAAGCGCAGCAACTGACAAACAATGAGAACTTGGCCCGTGAGGCCGGACGCTACGCCATTTCCCCTGAAGCTGTGGGAACGATTCGTCAATACTTGCTCGGCCTTGTCAATCCAGCTGAAGCGTATGAGATGTTCAGCAAAATGTCTTCTAATTTTTCGCGATCTGCTCATTATGTGAGTAAACGATTAAGTAGCAACGAAATGGAGATAACGGCGAGTCCACATCCAGGAATCGAAGAAATGCAATTCCAGTGTGAAAATAGGATGGGGTATATAGAAGCCGTCGGCATCTGGTTTGCTCAACAGATTCCGCTTATAGAGCATGAGGAGTGTCTCTTCAAAGGAGGCAAATCTTGCCGCTACAAGGTCTCCTGGAAAGACACCGGCGCGGCCCGATGGAAAAAAAATCGTATTTATGCAGGCATTGGGCTTCTCGGAGGCTGCGTTGCTCTTTTGCTTTATGGTCCGTTAGTCTCTGCCGTTGCAGGTTTTGGTTTCACGATTGCCGTCATCATGGCGCTCGATATTTATGCTGGCTTGCTGGAAAGGCGGGATCTTCTTTCTGCCTTACATCACGTCCGCTCTTCAACTGAAGAGTTGATCGATAGAATCAATACTAATTATAACAATGCGCGTCTCATAAATGAGATAGGCATGGCACTAAGCAAAAAGATCAATAATTATGGAATCCTTGAGGCGATTGTGGAGTTGCTACAGAAGAGGATGGATTACGATCGCGGTCTGATACTGCTTGCTAACAAGGACAAAACCAATCTACAGTTCTGCTCCGGATTCGGCTATGCAGAGAATGAACTTAATTTAGTGAAAAATGCTAATTTCAGTCTGGACAAGCCTTTTTCGAAAGGGCCGTTCGTTGTTGCATTTAAGGAACAAAAACCAATTTTAGTGAATGATATCGATAAAATAACAGCATCACTTTCATCTCGAAGTATTAAATTCGCAAAAAGCATCGGCACGAAGTCGTTTATTTGCTGCCCCATTGTATACGAAGGGGAATCCTTCGGAATACTTGCTGTCGATAATGTGAAGAAGAAACGTCCGTTTCTGCAAAGTGACATCAATTTGCTAATGGGTATTGCGCCTGAGATCGGTATCAGCATTCACAATGCTCGGCTCATCGAAAGCCGGGAAGAACAGTTTAAGTCGACACTGGAAGTCCTTGCAAAGAGCATCGATGCCCGCGATTTTCTTACAGCGGGTCATTCCGAAAAGGTCACGGAATATGCTGTGGGGATAAGCAGGGAACTCGGGCTTTCCGATGATTATCGTGAGATGATTCGTGTTGCCTCTCTTCTGCATGATTACGGGAAGATCGGAATTAGTGACGCCATCCTCAAGAAGCCGGGAAAGTTGACGGATGAGGAGTATGAAGAGATCAAGAC